>DATJVV010000206.1:0-6008 GCA_035501635.1 Solirubrobacteraceae bacterium
AGCGCGAACGCCGCTCGCCCCAGCGCCCGCGCCGCCCCGCTCATCCCCGCCAGCCGCTCGCGCTCGTCCAGCAGCCCCCCCACCTCGCTCGCCAGCCGCTCCCCGTTCAGCTGCTCGTCCCCCACCACCACCGCGGCTCCGCCCTCGGCCATCCAGCGGGCGTTCACGCTCTGGTGGTCCCCGGAGGCATGCGGATAGGGCACCAGGATCGCGGGCACTCCGTAGGCCGCCAGCTCGAACACCGACCCCCCCGCCCGCGCCACCGCCAGGTCCGCCGCCGCCAGCGCCCGCGCGAACTCCTCCAGCTCCAGGTACTCCCGCAGGTCATACCCCTCCGGCAGCTCACGCGCGGCCAGCTCGGCGTAGTCCCGCCGCCCCGCCACGTGCAGCACCCGCACCCGCGCTCCCGCCCCCTCCCGCGAGCGCTCCACCAGGCCCGCGAGACCCTCCACCGCCGCGAGGTTGATCGAGCGCGCCCCCAGCGAGCCGCCGAACACCAGCACGCATCGCTCCCCCCCCTTCACCCCAAAGTGCTCCCGTGCGCTCTCCCGGTCGGCGTCCGCGAACGGGATCGGCCTGCCCGTCACCCGATAGCGCTCGCTCTCCCTCCCCGCGATCGGGAAGGCCAGGCACACCCGTCTGGCCCCCCGCGCCAGCAGCCTGTTCGCCAGGCCGAGATGGCTGTCCGCCTCGGTGATCACCAGCGGGACCCCCAGCTGCAGCGCCGCCAGCCCCACCGGGCCCGACACGTAGCCCCCGCCCCCCAGCACCCCCGCCGGTTCGATCTCCCTGAGCATTCTCCGCGCCCGCCCCAGCGCGAACGCCGCTCGCCCCAGCGCCCGCGCCGCCCGCAGCGGGTTGCCGCGGCTGAGACCTTCCACCGAAAGCGTCCGCAGCGGATACCCCGCCGCCGGCACCAGCCGCGCCTCCGCCCGCGTGCCCCCGAGGAAGAAAACCTCCGCGCCCTCAGCTCGCAGCGCGTCTGCCACCGCCAGCGCCGGCGCCACGTGCCCCGCTGTGCCGCCTGCCGCGATCACGATCCTGTTCGCCTTCACGGCTCCATCCTGGCGGTTTTCCTCGCTTCGCCGCGCCCGCCCCGCGCGAGGAGTGCACCGGCCGCACGTGCGCCGTGCCCCCCGCCGCCACGTTGAGCAACAGGCCCATCGCCGCCAGCGTCATCACCATGCTGCTCGACCCGTAGGACACCAGCGGCAGCGGCACCCCCGTCAGCGGCGCCAACCCCAGCACCGCGAACACGTTCAGCAGCGCCTGCGAGACGATCAGGGAGGTGATCCCCACGGCGATCAGCGCGCTGTGCAGGCTCCGCGCCCCCCGCGCCACCCGCAGGCCCGCGTAGGCGATCAGCCCGTACAGGAACAGCAGCGCGCACACCCCCACCGCCCCCAGCTCCTCGGCGATCACCGCGAGGATGAAGTCCGTGGAGGCCTCCGGCAGGTAGAAGATCTTCTGCACCGACTGCCCCGGCCCCACCCCGAACAGGCCGCCCGAGCCGATCGCGATCTGTCCCTGCACCGCCTGAAAACCGCTGCCCGACGCGTGCGCCCAGGGGTCCAGGAACGACGTCAGCCGCGCCCTCGCATACGGCCGTGCGAGCGCGTACAGCAGCACCAGCCCCAGCGCCGTGCCCGCCACGATCGCCAGGTTGCGCAGCGGGATCCCCGCCGCCACCAGCAGCGCCGCCGTGGTGAACGCGATCACCATCGCGCTCCCCAGATCCGGCTCGGTCACCACCAGCAGGCACGCCCCCCCAACCACCGCCAGCAGCGGACGCGCGAGCTCCCGCAGGTCCCGCACCCGCGAGGGCCGCACCGCCAGCAACGTCGCCCCGTAGAGCACCAGCGCCAGCTTCAGCAGCTCCGAGGGCTGGAACTGCAGGCTGCCCGGCCCCAGCCAGCGCCGCGCCCCGTTCACCGACACCCCCAGATGCGGCACGTGCACCGCCGCCACCAGCGCGAACGACACCGCCAGCAGCGGCCCCACCAGCGCCTGCACCCGCGCCACCCCGTCCCGCGCCAGCACTCGCATCAGCACCAGCCCCAGCGCACCGTAGGCCACGAACTTCAGCAGATACCCCGTGCCGTTGCCGCTCCCCTGAAGCAGCGCCGTGGGCGAGGTGGCGCTGTAGACCATCACCGCCCCGAATCCCAGCAGGCACATCGTGGCCGTCACCAGGATCCGGTGCTCGAGCGTCTGCCCGCCACGCCTTCCCGCTCTCACGCCGCCCCGGCTCCCGCCCGCGGCGGGCTTGCGTGTCTGGCGCCTGCGCGCGGCTGGCATCCGTGTCTGCTTCGACGCACGCGCCTCGATGCCTCCATCCTCGCTCACCGCCCGGCGGATCGGTGCGTCGCCGGGGCGTCCCACCCCCCGAAGGGGCCTCTGCACTCTTGCCCTCAGCTGTGCGGCTGAGCCTGCACGAGCTCGCGAAAGGACTCCCCCCGCGCTTCGTAGTCGTCGAACTGGTCGAAGCTCGCGCACGCCGGCGAGAGCAGCACCACCTCCCCCGCCCGCGCCGCCGCGCGCGCCCGTGCGAGCGCATGCTCGAGATCGCCGCATTCGTGCACCGGCACATCGAGGCCCGCGAGCGCCGCGCCGATCAACGGTCCGTCCTCGCCGATCAAATACACCCCCCGGCAGTGCTCCGCCACAGGCTCTCGCAGCGGGCCGAAGTCCTGTCCCTTGCCCTGGCCGCCGGCGATCAGGTGCACGCCCTGGTCGGGGAACGCCGCGAGCGCCACCACCGCGCTGGCCACGTTGGTGGCCTTGGAGTCGTTCACGTAGAGCACCCCCTCCTCGCGCGCCACCTCCTCCAGACGGTGCGCCACCCCCGCGAACGTCGCAAGGCCCGCTCGCACCGCCTCCACGTCCAGCCCCCGCGCCAGGCACACCGCCGCCGCCGCCATCGCGTTGGCCACGTTGTGCTCGCCCCGCAGGCCCAGCTCGCCCACCCCGATCAAATCGAGATCCCCATCGCCCGCCTCGCCCCGCCAGCGCAGCCGCTCCCCCACCCGCGCGAGCGCCGCCCCCGACCCCACGCCGAAGCGCACCTCGCGCGCCCGTCCCGGCAGGCCCTCCGCGAACGGCTCCAGCGGCGCCACCGCCAGGTCCTCCGGTGTCTGCCGCGCGAACAGCGCGAGCTTCGCCGCCGTGTAGCGCTCCAGGCTGCCGTGCCGGTCCAGATGGTCGGGAGCGATGTTCAGCAGCACCGCCGCCTCCGGCGCGAACGCCAGCGCGTCCTCCAGCTGAAAGGAGGACGCCTCGCACACGATCGTCGTCGCCGGATCCACCCTCCCCACGAAGCCGCTGAGCGGCGCCCCCACGTTGCCCGCCACCGCCACCGGCAGACCCGCCTCGCGATGGATGTGACCGATCAGCTCAACCGTGGTGGTCTTGCCGTTGGTGCCCGTCACCGCGATCGTCTCGTTCTCCAGCAGCCGCCAGCCGAGCTCCAGCTCCCCCAGCACCGGCACCCCCCGCCTGAGCGCACGCTCGATCACCGGCGCCTCTCGCGGCACGCCCGGGCTCTTGATCACGCACCCCACCCGCTCGAGCAGCTCCAGGCCGTCCTCGCCGGTGTGCAGCTCCACGCCCGCCTCCCCCAGCGCCGCGATCCCCGCGGGCGCTCCCGCGTCGAGCCCGATCACGCGCTCGCCCCGCGCCAGCAGCGCGTGCGCCGCCGCCTTTCCCGAGCGGGCGAGCCCCACCACCAGGTGGGGGCCCGGGGGCAGCGGCGGACGGGGCGCGCGGGCCGCCACCGCTAGCGAATGCTCTGGTGGTAGATCGTGAAGCCGATCGCGCAGAAGATCGAGGCGATGATCCAGAAGCGCAGGATGATCTTCGTCTCAGACCATCCCTTCAGCTCGAAATGGTGGTGGATCGGCGCCATCAGGAACACCCGTTTTCGCATCGTCTGAAAGGAGATCACCTGGATCGCCACCGACAGCGCCTCCATCACGAAGATCCCCCCCAGCAGGATCAGCAGCACCTCCGTGTGGGTCATTACCGCCAGCCCCGCGATCGCCCCCCCGAGCCCGAGCGAGCCGGTGTCCCCCATGAAGATCGTCGCCGGGAACGCGTTGAACCACAGAAAGCCGATGCACGCCCCCACCAGGCAGCCCGCCAGCAGCGCCAGGTCGAAGTCTTCGGTCACGAACGCGATCGCGATGTAGGAGAGCAGCACGATCGCCGCGCAGCCCGCCGCCAGCCCATCCAGACCATCGGTGAGGTTCACCGCGCTGGTGGTGCCCGCGAGCACCAGGTAGATCATCACCGGGTAGAACGGCCCGAGATCGATCGTGTAGTCCACCACCCGCAGCCGCAGCTCGCTGGCCAGATGAGCCTCGTGGCTGGCCACGAACCACAGGCCCAGCGAGATCGCGATCGTCACCGCGAGCTTGGTCCGCGCCCGCAGTCCCAGCGAGCGGCGCTTGACGAGCTTGGTGTAGTCGTCGGCGAACCCCAGCAGCGCGCACGCGATCATCGCCCCGAACACCCCCACCGAGCGCCAGTCGAAGTCGCTGAGGATCAGGAACGGGATCGACACCGCCACGAACACGATGATCCCGCCCATCGTCGGCGTGCCCGCCTTGACGTGATGGCCCTCCGGCCCGTCCTCGCGGATCTGCTGGCCGAACTCGCGCCGGCGCAGGAACTCGATGAACTTGGGGCTCAGGAAGATACAGATCAGCAGGCCCGCCGTGCCCCCGATGAGTATGCGCCCCATTCAGCTCCCGCCCGTGCGCGCCCGCGCCGGCGCCCCCGTGTCCGCGCACGAGCCGAGCTCCTGGCCCACCCGCTCGAGCCCCACGCCCCGCGAGCCCTTCACCAGCACCGTGTCGCCGGGCCTGAGCAGCTCCCGCAGCGCCAGCGCCGCCTCCCGCGCGTCGGCCACGTGGCGCACCACCACGGTGCAGCCGCCCTCGCCGGCCACCGTCTGGAAGGGTGCCGCCATCGCCCGCGCCAGCGGACCCACCGTCACGAGCGCCTGCACCCCCCGTTCCGCCGCGTAGGCGCCGATCCGCTCGTGGTAGGCCCGCTCGTCGGGGCCCAGCTCGAGCATGTCCCCGAGCACCGCCACCCGCCGCCCGCCGGCGCTGCGCGCGAGCTCGTCCAGCGCAGCGCGCATCGACATCGGATTGGCGTTGTAGCAGTCCTCGATCAACACGATCTCTCCCGGCAGCCGCGAGCGCTCGCCGCGCAACGCCGAGAAGCGCACGTTAACCTCGCCGTCGGGCGTAAGCCCCAGCGCCCGCATCGCCGCCACCGCCGCCAGCAGGTTGAGCAGATTGTGGGGCTCTTCGAAGGAGGGCCGCAGCACGATCCGCTCGCCGCACGCGTGGTCGGCGATCCTGACCTCCCCCGGCCCCCGCTCGCCCTCGCCGTCCTCGAGCAGCTCGAAGGTCCCGCCCGGGCCGAACGTGAACGTGCGCAGGTCCTCGCGCATGTAGGGAGCCAGCAGCGGCTCGTCCACCGGCACCACCGCGCTCGCCCCGGGCGCCAGTCCGGCGAGCAGCTCCGCCTTGGCGGACGCGACCGCCTCCACGCTGCCCAGCGGCTCGAGGTGCACGGGGCCCACGTTCACGATCACCCCCACCTCCGGCTGGGCGATCGCCGTGAGCTGCGCGATCTGCCCCGGCCCGCGCATCGCCATCTCCAGCACCAGCGCCCGCGTGCCGGCGGGCGCCGCGAGGATCGCCAGCGGCAGGCCGATCTCGGTGTTGTGGTTGGCGGGGCTGCACGCGCTCGCCACCTGAGCGCTCAGCAGCGCCGTGAGAATGTCCTTGGTTGAGGTCTTGCCCGTCGAGCCGGTGATCGCCACCACGCGCGCGCCCCCCGCCCGCAGCTCCGCCAGCCATGCCCGCGCCAGTCCGTGCAGGGCCGTGAGCGGATCGGGATGCACGAGCACCGCGCCGCCGCTGTGGCCGCGCTCCGCGCTGGCCCGCACGGCCGCCCGCGCGTGCGCGGGGCTCACCAGCACCCCCCACGCGCCC
>DATJVV010000207.1:0-3706 GCA_035501635.1 Solirubrobacteraceae bacterium
CGTCACCCAGCCCCACGTGTTCAGATCGCTGAGGATGTACCACGTTTCGGTGGTGTGGGAGAAGAATTTGGAGTTGTCGATCGCGGCGATGCCGTAGATCACGTTAAGCACTCCGGCGATCATCAGCATGATGCCGGCGAACATCACCCAGCCGGCGCCGGCTTCGTCATCTCCCCGCGGCATGCCCCCACCGCTGGCGCGTTGCGTTTCCGTCGCTGCCATGCCTCGCTCCTTTCTGCTTCGCTGCTCTTTTCCCGACCCTTCGAGGGGTCCTCGAAAGTATGGCTTCGGCCCCTGGCCGCGGATGTCCTCCCAGTGAAGGGCCGCGACCAGATGGCTTCTCACCGCACGAGATCTCCCTGCGTCGGTATGGCGATTGAGGCGAGCCTACGCCGCCCGTGGGCCCGGTCCATCGGGGGCCAGTACCCCGGTCAATGGGGGATAACTACCTAGACGACCTGGGCTTCGGCGCGCCCGGGCGGCGCATCGTCCGCAGCCGCGCCGGGCTGGCGATCGGGGATGCCCCGGGCGAAGAACAGCGCGATCAGAGCGATCGCGCCAAGCACCGAGAGGGACGTGCGCAATCCCGCCAGCCGGGCATCTTCGTTCTCCTTGACGATCGCTTCGCTGGCCTGCGGCGCCACCCCCGCGTGCTCGAGTCCCGCGCGCAATTCGGCGTCGGAGACGAACGGCACTCCGCCCGCGAGCTCCACGGGCGCCCTGTCTTTCACCGCCGCGGGCACCGCCGGGTTCTCGGCCACGCCGCTCAGGAAGGAGGCGCTGAGAGCGGCGATCAGCACCGCGCCCGAGAGGGCCGTGCCGATCGAGGCGCCGAGGTTCGTCAGCGTGTTCTGCAGGCCGCCCACCTCGCCGCTCTGCTCGTCGGGCACCGAGGAGACCGTCACGCTGCCCAGCTGGGAGGCCAGCGCGCCCACACCGAGACCCGCGAGGAGCATCGGCACGGTCGTGATCTCCGCCCCCGCGCCGGCGTCCAGAGCCCCAACGAGCGAGAGGATGCCCGCGAACAGCGCGAGGAAGCCGACGCGCACGACCCTGCGCGGCGAGGCGTCGGGGAACAGCTTGGGCACGCCCGCGGCGGCGAGCAGGAGCGTGATCGAGAGCGGCAGCAGGCGCACGCCCGTTTCGATCGCCGAGAGGCCGAGGGCCACCGAGAGGAACAGGGGCACCGCGAAGAACAGGCCGGCCTGCAGCAGATACTGGAAGAAGAACGACGTGAGCCCCCCGCGCAGCACCCGGTTCCTGAGGATCGCGGGGTCCACGAGCGGCTCGGCGCCCGCTCGCAGCCGCCGGTTCTCCCAGCCCACGAACAGCCACAGCACCACGCCGCCCGCGATCATCAGCCAGATCGCGGGAGAGAGGCCCAGCCACGCCGGAGCGCCGGGCTTGGGCTGGATCAGCCCCCAGGCGCCCGAGCGCAGGATGCCGAACACCACCAGGCCAAGGCCGAGCGCCGAGAGCAGCGTGCCCACCAGGTCGAGCTTCACGTGCTCGGCGGGCGCGGAGTCGGCCAGGCGCCGGGTGAGCGCGAGGATCACGAGCACCACCAGCACCTCGCCCGCGAACACCCAGCGCCAGGAGGCGTAGGTGGTGAACAGGCCGCCGATCAGCGGGCCCGCGGCGACCGCGATGGCCGCGGCGGAGGCCACCAGGCCGTATGCGCGGGGGCGCTCCTCGCGGCCGAAGTTGGTGGCCACCAGGGCCACGATCGCGGGCAGGATCAGCGCGGCGCCGGCGCCCTCCAGGAACGACCAGCCGAGCATCAGCACGGGCAGGCTCGGCGAGATGGCGGTGACGGCCGAGCCGCAGCCGTAGATCACGCAGCCGATCGCGAACGCGCGCTTGCGCCCGAGGATCTCGCCGATCTTGCCGCCGGTGATCATCAGCGCGGCCATCACCAGCGTGTAGAGGGTGATAGCCGTCTGGATGCCCGTGACGGTGGTGCCCACGTCCCTGGCGACGGTGGCGATCGAGACGTTCATCACCGAGCTGTCCAGCACCATCAGGAACTGGGCGGCCGCCAGAGTCAGCAGCACCATGCCGCCGCGGGCGGCGGGAGCGGCGGTTGCGTCCATCGCGCCATCCTCGCAGGCCAATCCGTCGAACGAGCGCAACGCGGAGCCACAATCCGTCGAACGAGCGCAACGCCGAGCCGTCGGGCGGGTTGAGGATGATGCACCCCGACATCTATGAGGGAGAGATCATGATGCTCAAATCCAAGGCGACCGGCGCCATCGCGGCGGTCGCGACACTGGCCGCGCTGATCCCCGCGGGCGCGTTCGCGCTGCGCGGCGCCTCCGGCGCGCGCCCCCACCACAACGGCTCCAGGCAGGGCTGCCGCCTGAAGCTCAACGCGGCGCCCCGGCTCGTGCAGAGCGGCGAAACGGCGCTCCTCTACGGCACGCTCTCCTGCGCGGAAGCGGCCGGCGCGGCCAACCAAACCGTCACGGTGAACGAGCACAGCGCCGGCTCGCCGGGCACGAGCGTGGCGGGAACCGCCACCACCGACGCCGCCGGCAACTACCAGCTCACCAGCCCGGCGCTGACGAGCAACAGCTCCTTCGCGGCGAGCGCCGCGGGCGTGAGCAGCTCCACGCGCAACGTGCGCGCGGCGGCGAGGGTGACGCTGAGCGGCCCGCCCGACGGCGCCCAGCTGTACACCCGCGTGGGCCCGTTCGTGGGCGCCAAGGGGATCGCGCATCCGCTGCTGGCCAGCCAGGTGAGGTTCTCGGGCACGGTGAGCCCCGCGGGCGGCGGCACGCTGGTGGTGCTCCAGCGCGAGAACGCCACCGGCAACGAAGAATGGCACCGCATCGGCGTCACGCTGGCGCACTGCGCCGGCGCGGGCGTGGGCGGCGAATGCGGCTACACGCTCACGCACAGCTTCGGCGCGCCCGGGGACGCGAACATCCGCGTGGTGGTGCGCTCGCGGCACGTCAGCGCGCCGGGGGTCTCCGAAACGTTCTCCTACGAGATCTCCCAGGCGCAGAATCCGGCGCTGACGATCACGAGCTCCGCCGACCCGATCTCCCGCGGCCAGAGCGCCACGATCGGCGGCACGCTGGCGGCGGGGGCGGGCGGGACGCTCACGCTGATGGCGCGCACACGCACGCAGAGCGCGTTCGCGCCGGTGGCCAGCACCGTGAGCGGCGCGGGCGGCGCCTACGCCTTCGCCCCGCAACAGCCCCAGGCGAGCACCCTCTACCAGGTCACGGGCGACGGGCAGAGCTCGGCGAGACTGTTCGAGGGCGTCAAATACGGGCTCACCGCGAGCGTCTCGGCGAGCTCGGTGAGCGCCGGGCAGCCGCTCACGTTCAGCGGCACCGTGAGCCCGGGCAACGTGGGGCACCCGGTGTACGTGCAGGCGCAGTTCGCCTCGGGGATCGGCTACCACACGGTGGCGGTGGGCGGCGTGGCCGCGGACTCCACCTACTCGATCCCCTACACGCCCTTCGCGGCGGGCCATCGCAAGCTGCGCGTGAAGGTGCCCGGAGATCCCGGCAACCAGGGCGTGGCCAGCCCGGCCTTCGAAGTGCAGGTGGGTGTCCCCTCGCCGGACGTGCTGCCGCCCGAAGCCCTCACCGGCTCGAGCACGCCGGTGCTGGGCCAGACCTGACAGGCCCCGACCGACCCGCGGCCGCGTTTCGGCGCGGCCGCCTCGAGCTCCCGCCGTCGCCGCCCTCAGGCG
>DATJVV010000208.1:0-3352 GCA_035501635.1 Solirubrobacteraceae bacterium
TCTTCCTGACCGCGGTGGCGACCGCGCCGCTGCGCTACATCGCTGTGGAGCGCGAGGTGCTGAGGGGGCTGCTGTTCGAGGACGCGTCGCTCTCGGACCTGCTGCTGAGCGCGTTCGTCGAGCGACGGGAGCTCCTGCAGCAGCGTCAGGGAGTGGGCTTTGAGGTCGTCGGGCGGCGGGAGTCGCCCGACACGAGGCGTCTGCTGGAGTTCGCGCGCGACCAACGCCTGCCCCACAGCTGGGTGGACGGCCCCGGGGCCCAGCCCGTGGTGCGGCTGCCGGGCGGGCCGGAGCTGCGGAACCCCAGCAACGGCGAGCTCTCGCGCTCGCTCGGCATCGGACAGGAGCTGTCGGCTCGCGAGGAGGTGGACCTGCTGATCCTCGGCGCGGGCCCGGCCGGCCTCGGCGCCGCGGTGTACGGTGCCTCGGAGGGCCTCGACACGCTCATCGTGGAGTGCACCGCGCTCGGCGGCCAGGCGGGCACCTCCCGCAGGATTGAGAACTACCTGGGCTTTCCCGCCGGCATCAGCGGCAGCGAACTGACGAGCCGGGCGATCACCCAGGCGCGCAAGTTCGGCGCCCGCGTGGCCTCCCCCTACCGCGCGCTGGCGCTTCGGCCCGGCGAGGAGTGCCACGTGGTGGAGCTCGACGAAGGCGCGCGGGTGGCCGCCAGGGCGGTGCTGCTGGCGACGGGCGCCGAATACAGGCGCCTGCCGGTCGACGGCCTGGAGAGCTATGAGGGGATGAGCGTCTTCTACTCGGCCGGGCCGCTCGAGGGCAACCTGTGCGGGGGCAAGCGCGTGGGCGTGGTGGGCGGCGGCAACTCCGCCGGCCAGGCGGCCGTGTGGCTGGCGCGGGGCGGCGCGCTCGTGACGCTGCTGCACCGGCGGGCGGACCTGGGCGAGACGATGTCGCGGTATCTGATCGCGGAGCTCGAGCGCTACGGCGTGGCCGTCCGGGGTGATGCGGAAATCAAGGAGCTGCACGGCGGGGAGGGCCAGCTCGAGGCGGTCAGCCTCGCCGACGGCGCGCTGGAGCCGGTGTCCTTTCTGTTTCTGTTCCTCGGCGCCAGGCCGTGCACCGATTGGCTCGGCGAGGTTGTGGACCGGGACGGTGACGGGTTCGTGAGAACAGGCGCCGGCGCTGGCGGCATGCTCGAGAGCAGTGTGCCGGGCATCTACGCGGCCGGCGACGTGAGGGCGGGATCGATCAAGCGCTGCGCCACCGCGGTGGCCGAGGGCGCCAGCGTGGTACGCCTCGTGCACGAGCGCCTCGCTCCCGAGGCCCATCCGCTGGAGAGCCGTCTCGGCGAGCCGCGCGGGGCGCCATCGCGCACGACCTGAGCGTCGGCTCGCCTCACGCCGCCGCGTCGGTCTCCGCCTCGGCGCCCGCCGAAGGCGAACAGGGTGGCCAGCGAGAGCAGGTAGGCGTTGATGGCCCACTGCACGCCGGTGCTCGTGAGGCCGAGCTCCTTCTGGACTTCGGGAGCGGCGATGGAGACGATGGTCTGGTCGATGAAGGTCATCGACACGGCGAAGATCATCGCGGCTCGCGGCGAGGACCAGTTCCTCGACCCCCGCTCGGGCTCGCCTCAGAGCTCATCTGGGTCCTTTCGTGGGTGGAGGGCTGGTGAGCTGGAGAACGTCCATACTAGGCGCTGTGGATGTGACCGGCAGCCGCCCCGAGCTGAAGCTTGGCTTCCTCAGTTTCGGGCACTGGCAGCGGGCGCGGTGGTCGCGGACGCCCACCGCCAAAGAGGCGCTGGTGCAGAGCATCGAGCTGGCGGAGGCCGCGGAGGAGATCGGCATCGACGGGGCGTTCGTGCGGGTGCACCACTTCGCGCGCCAGCTCGCCTCGCCGTTCCCGCTGCTGGCGGCGATCGGCGCGCGGACCTCGCGCATCGAGATCGGCACCGGGGTGATCGACATGCGCTACGAGAACCCCCTGTACATGGCCGAGGAGGCGGCGGCGGCGGACCTCATCGCCGGCCAGCGGCTGCAGCTGGGCATCAGCCGGGGCTCGCCGGAGCCGGCGCTGGACGGCCCCGAAGCGTTTGGCTACCAGAACGCCCAGGGAGAGGCCCGGGGAGAGCTGGCGCGAGCGCACACCGAGCTCTTCCGGCGGGCGATCGCGGGAGGCGCGGTGGCGCGGGCGGACCCGGCGCAGACGGGCATGGGCGGCATGCTGGCGATCGAGCCACGCTCGGACACCCTGGGGGAGCGCATCTGGTGGGGGTCGGGCACCAGGGAGTCGGCGCTGTGGGTGGCGGCGCAGGGGATGAACCTGATGAGCTCCACCCTGCTCCTGGAAGACACGGGGGTGGCCTTCGACGAGCTCCAGGCCCAGCAGATCGAGGGCTATCGCGAGGCCTGGGCGGCGGCGGGCTGGGAGCGGGAGCCGCGGGTGTCGGTGAGCCGCTCGGTGATCCCCATCGTGAGCGACGAGGACCGCACGTACTTCGGGCGAGACGGCAACGGGGACCAGCTCGGGTACCTCGACGGGCGGATGTCCCGGTTCGGGCGCACCTACACGGGAGAGCCCGACAGGATCGCCGAGCAGCTCGCCCAGGACCGGGCGATCGCGGCGGCGGACACCGTGCTGCTCACCGTGCCAAACCAGCTGGGTGTGGAGTACAACGCAAAGCTGCTGGACACCATCGCCAAACACGTGGCCCCGGCGCTGGGCTGGCGCGCGAAGGGCGGGGCGGGCTCAGCGATCGACTAGCCTTCGATGTCGTCCCCCGGAGGGGTGGCAGAGCGGTTGAATGCAGCGGCCTTGAAAGCCGCCAGGCGGGCTAGACCTGTCTCGAGGGTTCGAATCCCTCCCCCTCCGCCATCTGTTCGTAGATCGAAACAGGGCCAGTGGAGTGCTCAGCGGTAGCGCTCCCGGCCCTGTTTTGCTGCCCGGTTGCGAGGGCCTGGGCCTCAGCCTGGGCACGGTCGAATAGGCCCTGGCTGAGCAGCAGGGCGTAGGGCTCACTCAGCTCGACACCATCGACCCAGGCTCTGGTCTTGGCCTGGGTCTCGTCCCACTCGGCCAGGATGTAGAGCCGCTTGAAGAAGGCTTGGTTGTAGCCGCGTTGGTTTGGGGATCGGCGGCGATGTAGACGGCTCAACCATCCCATCGACAGGCACCAGCACGACCGCCTAGAGCGCTTGAGCTACCTAAGCCTGAACCCACTGACCACACTGACAGCAGCCCCACCCCTCGGCACGAACGTCCCCTTCGCCTCCAGCTTCAGGCCCTTGGCGTGTCTCAGCAGGGACTTACCACGGGCCGTGAGCGTCAGCTTGACCTTGCCTATCCCCGCACCTGAAAACGTAGCCCTCCCACTGGCCACCAACACCGGCTT
>DATJVV010000209.1:0-5460 GCA_035501635.1 Solirubrobacteraceae bacterium
CTGGGTCTGGGGGTCGGCCTCGAACAGGGGCATGAGCTCGGCGTAGGTGGAGCCGATGATGGCGTCGCCGCCGATGGACACGGCGGTGGACTGGCCGAGGCCGGCGGCGGAGAGGGTGGATGACATCTCGGTGGTCATGCCGCCGGAGCGCGAGATGACGCCGATGGGGCCGGGTTTGTAGGCCTGGGCGGCGTTTTTGGCGGGCCCGCCGATGCCGCCCATCTTGATGACGTCCGGGACGATCATGCCCAGGCAGTTTGGCCCGATGATGCGAGCCCCGCGCAGGCCGGCGAGCTCGACCATCTGGGCGACGTCCCGGCGGGGGATGCGCTCGGTGACGATCACGATCAGCTTGATGCCGTTCTCGATGGCCTCGAACACGGCGTCCCTGGTGAAGGCGGGGGGGACGGTCACCACCGAGCCGTCGATCGGCCCGCCGTGGTTGGCCACCGCCTGGGCGACGGTGTCGAACACCGGCACTCCGTGGACCTCTCGGCCGAGGCGCCCGGGCGTGACGCCGCCCACGATCTTGGCGCCAACGCCGTAGTCCAGACACTCCCGCGTCAGGTTCACGGCCTCCCGGCCGGTGATGCCCTGGACGATGAAGGTGGTGTCGGCGTCGATCAATATAGACACCTCTTGCCTCCTTCCAGTCGGCGCTCTCGATGGGGTCCGCGGGCCTCCAGCCCGCGGTGACCGCTCGGCTTTGCCTCGCTCATACGGCCACTCCCTGAATCTTCTCGACGGCGCGCCTCGCGGCCTCGTTCAGCGAGACGGAGCGGTCGGCGTAGTCCACGCCGTAGCGCTCGAGGATCTTGAAGCCCTCCTCCTCCCAGGCGCCGGGGATGCGGAAGATGGCGATCTTCTCGGCGGGGTCGTGGCCGAGCTCCAGGCAGGCTTTGACGACGCCGCGGGCGACGATGTCCACGCGGGTGTTGGAGACGATGGACATCATCACGGCGATCTTCTCCACGCCGGGCTTTGAGAGCACGAGCTTGGCCAGGCCGCAGGCCTTGGCCACGGAGGGGTTGCCGCCGATCTCGCAGTAGTTGGCGGGCTTGCCGCCATGGGCGCGGACGGCGTCGAACAGGGTCAGGGAGCCACCGCCGGCGCCGATGACGAGGCCGAGGTTGCCGTCGAACTCGGTGACGTTGCCGGCCACGCCGCGGTGGTCCTGGGCGTCGACCTCCTCGCCGGCGAGCTCGAAGGGGGTGGCCTCACGGGCCTGGCGGGTCTCCTCGTCGCCCACGCCGAGCTCCGCGAGCAGGGCCCTGTGGCGGCCGCGGGCCTCGTTCTCGATCTCCATGTGGGCGTCGAGTGCCACGAAGGAGCCGTCGGCGAGACGACCGAGTGGGTTGATCTCGGCGAGGGTCATGTCGTTCTCGACGAACAGGCGGGCGAGGCGGGTGAGGATGGGCACGAGCTTGTTCAGCGCGGAGCCGGTGACGCCCGTGGCGGCGATGGTCTGCTTGGCCTGGAAGTCGCTGAGGGGCAGGATGTTCGAGAAGTGACCGCGGCCGACCGCCTCGGGTTTCTCCTCGGCTACCTGCTCGATGTCGATGCCGCCGACGGGGGAGAAGATCATCACGGGACACTTGCGGATGCCGTCCCAGACCACGCCCGCGTAGTACTCCTGCTCCACCTCGGCCTTCGGGTCCACGAGCACGCCGCGGGGGATGTGGCCGCCGATCTCCAGCTTCAGGATCTCGCCGGCGAAGGCCTGGGCCTGCTCGGGGGTGTCGGCGAACTTCACGCCGCCGGCCTTCATGCGCCCGCCGGAGAGCACCTGGGACTTGATCACCGTGGGCCCGCCGATGCGCCGGGCGATGACGGCCGCCTCGGCGGGGTCGGTGGTGAAGCCGTAGTCGGTGACGGGGATGCCGGCCCGCTTGACGATCTCGCGGGCCTCGAACTCGAAGAAACGCATTGCGGCGCGGAAGCCTACACGGCGGCGGCGGGCACGAGGCCGTAGGCCTCGGCGAGCTCGGGGTCCTTGCGGGCGAGCATTTCGGCGAGGCCGACCATCACCTTGCACTGCTTCCACGTGGCGTCGTCCTGCATCTTGCCGTCGATCATGTGCACTCCGCGGCCGTCGGGGATGGCCTCGATGACCTTTTTGGCGAACGCCACCTCGTCGGGGTCGGGGGAGAAGACGCGCTTGGCGATGGCGATCTGGGCGGGGTGCAGCGACCAGGCGCCCACGCAGCCCAGCAGGAAGGCGGCGCGGAACTGCGTCTCGCAGCCCTCCTCGTCGCGGATGTCGCCGTAGGGGCCGTAGAAGGGAAGGGCGCCCACGGCGGTGCAGGCGTCGACCATGCGGGCGATGGAGTAGTGCCAGGGATCCTGCTGGTAGGAGGGCCGGGGAGCTTCCGGGCTCTCCGGGTCGGGGTCGGCGATGGTGCGGTAGCCGGGGTGGCCGCCGCCCACGCGGGTGGTCTTCATGCGCCGGGAGGCGGCGAGGTCGGCGGGGCCGAAGCTCATGCCCTGGATGCGGGGGCTGGCGGCGGCGATCTGCTCGAGGTTGGCCACCCCCAGATGGGTCTCCAACACGCAGTGGATCAGCAGCGGGCGCTCCAAGCCGGCTTTCGCCTCGAGCTGGGCGAGCAGGCGGTCGGCGTAGTGGATGTCCCAGGGCCCCTCCACCTTGGGGATCATCACCACCTCGAGCTTGTGGCCGATCTCGGCGACCAGCTGGGTGATGTCGTCCAGGAAGTAGGGGGAGGCGAGCTCGTTCACGCGGGTCCACAGGGCGGTGTCGCCGAGCTCCATCTCGCGGCCCACCCTGATCAGGCCGGCGCGGGCGGCCTCCTTCTTGTCGAGGGGGACGGCGTCCTCGAGGTTGCCCAGCAGGATGTCCACGCTGGGAGCGATGTCGGGGACCTTCGCAACCATCTTCTCGTTGGAGAAGTCCAGGAAGTGGATCATCCGGGAGGGCTTGAAGGGGATCTCGCGGGCCGGCTCGGGGGCGTCGATGGCGAGGGGCTTGAAGAAGTGGCGGGGATTGCGCAAGGGGAAATCGTCTCCTGTGGGGGGTGGCTCGGCCCCAGAACCGTAGCGTCTGGGCGCTTGGCACTAGAGTTTCCCAGGCACGAAACACAGGACAAGCGATCAGGAGAGAGCCACAGACCCATGAGCGACACCGCCACCGAGGAGAAGTTCGAGACAGATCAGGCCGCCCGTGAGGCGAGCGGCGCGCACCCCTACGGGCGCTACCTGGAGGAGTTCGAGGTTGGAGACGTCTACAAGCACTGGCCCGCCAAGACGGTCACCGAGGCCGACGACCACCTCTTCTGCCTGATCACCATGAACCACCATCCCCTGCACATCAACGACGTGTACGCGAGCCAATCCCAGCAGGGGCGCAACGTGGTGGTGGGGCCGCTGGTGTACTCGCTGGCGCTGGGCATGTCGGTGAGCGACGTGAGCGGCAAGGCGATCGCGAACCTGGCCACCGAAGAGCTCAAGCACCCGGCGCCGGTGTTCCACGGGGATACCCTCTTCTGCGAGTCCGAGGTGCTGGAGAAGCGGGAGTCCCAGTCCAAGCCCGACCGGGGCACCGTGAGGGTGCACACGCGGGTGCTCAACCAGGACGGCGTGCTGGTGGCGGAGTTCAAGCGGCTGGTGCTGGTGCCCCGCCGCAACCCCGGCGCCTGAGTCGCCCGGAGGGCCCGGCGGAGGGCCGGCCCCGGCGGGGGCGCCGGGGGCCAGGACGGCGGACGGTGAGCGTCCGATAGGCTCCCTGGGTCGTCTAGCGAAAGGAGCCGACCGCAGATCATGGAGACCACCGCCCCCGCACCGACCACCCACAAACGCCTGCTCGCCTGGGTCGAGGAGGTGGCCTCCCAGACCGAACCGGAGGCGATCCACTGGTGCGACGGCTCCCAGGAGGAGTACGAGCGCCTGTGCGAGCAGCTGATCGCGGCGGGCACCTTCCGGCGGCTCTCCGAGGAGAAGCGGCCGGGCTCCTACCTTGCGCTGTCGGACCCCGGCGACGTGGCGCGGGTGGAGGACAGGACCTTCATCTGCTCGGCCAGCGAGGAGGACGCGGGCCCCACGAACAACTGGCGCGACCCGGCGGAGATGCGCGAAGCGCTCGCGGAGCTGTTCGAGGGGGCGATGCGGGGTCGCACGATGTACGTGGTGCCCTTCTCGATGGGCCCGATCGGCTCCGACCACAGCTACGTGGGCGTCCAGCTCACGGACTCGCCCTATGTGGCGGTGAGCATGCGGATCATGACCCGCATGGGCTCGGACGCGCTGGCGGCGTTGGGAGGCGAAGGGGAGTTCGTGCCCTGCCTGCACTCGGTGGGCATGCCGCTTGACCCGGACGATCCCGCCCACCCCGAGGACGTGGCGTGGCCGTGCAACGGCGAGAACAAGTACATCGTGCACTTCCCGGAGACCCGCGAGATCGTCTCCTACGGCTCGGGCTACGGCGGCAACGCGCTGCTGGGCAAGAAGTGCTTCGCGCTGCGGATCGCCTCGGTGATGGCCCGGGACGAGGGCTGGATGGCCGAGCACATGCTGATCCTCAAGCTCACCTCGCCGGAGAAGGAGGTCAAGTACGTCGCGGCGGCCTTCCCGAGCGCCTGCGGCAAGACCAACCTGGCGATGCTGATCCCCACGCTGGCGGGCTGGGAGGTGGAGACGATCGGCGACGACATCGCCTGGATGCGCTTCGGGGAGGACGGCCGCCTGTATGCGATCAATCCCGAGGCGGGCTTCTTCGGGGTGGCGCCGGGAACCGGCGAGGAGACCAACCCGAACGCGGTGCGCACGATCGAGCGGAACACGATCTTCACCAACTGCGCGCTCACCGACGACGGGGACGTGTGGTGGGAGGGCCTCACCAGGGAGGCGCCCGCGCACCTGGTGGACTGGCGCGGGCGGGAGTGGACGCCCGCGAGCGACACGCCGGCGGCCCACCCCAACGCGCGCTTCACCACTCCCGCCGCCCAGGACCCGGCGATCGCGCCCGAGTGGGAGGATCCCGCGGGGGTGCCGATCGACGCGATCCTCTTCGGCGGCCGGCGCTCGAGCGTGGTGCCGCTCGTGACGGAGGCGTTCGACTGGGAGCATGGCGTGTTCCTGGGCTCGATCATGGGATCGGAGAAGACGGCGGCGGCGGCGGGCACGGTGGGAGAGCTGCGCTTCGACCCGTTCGCGATGCTGCCCTTCTGCGGCTACAACATGGGCGAGTACTTCCAGCACTGGCTCGACATGCAGGCGCACATCCAGTACCCGCCCAAGGTCTTCCTGGTGAACTGGTTCCGCCGCGGGAAAGACGGCAAGTTCCTGTGGCCGGGGTTCGGCGAGAACATGCGGGTGCTGAAGTGGATCGTCGATCGCGCCCACGGCGAGGTCGGCGCGCAGGAGAGCCGGCTGGGCTGGGTGCCGAAGGAGGGCCACATCGACCTGTCCGGCCTCGACATCAAGCCCGAGCGGGTCGACGAGGCGCTG
>DATJVV010000210.1:0-2401 GCA_035501635.1 Solirubrobacteraceae bacterium
GAGGGCCAGGAGCAGCGTGTGCAGGCCCACGCGCACCCGCTCGCCCCAGCCCTCCGCGCCGGCCACCCGCTCGCGCACCCCGCGGCGCAGCCCCTCGACGAGCTCCTCCAGGGCGGCCAGCATGCAGTCCCGCGGGTCCTCGAAGTGCTCCTGAAAGACCGGCACGGGCACCTGTGCGAGCTCCAGCACGTCCTCCAGGCGGGTCTCCCGATAGCTCTGCCGTGCCACCGTGTGCACGAAGGCCCTCATGATGCGCTCGCGGGGGTCTCCCGCGAAGCGCCCATGCGGGTGCGTGGGCGGGGCATCGCGCGGTGGCCAACGGGGCGCACCCGCGCGATGCCTGCGCGGATCCGACATCGGGTCTCCCTCCCAGATGCTGTCGGGAACGCGTACAGTCGCCGGCGAACCGCTCCTGGCTTCTCCCAACCCCCGTTCGCTGGCGCTCCCTCGAAGGTTTATAAACTGGCTATGACGCCATACTGTAGGGGCGCGGCGGGGGGCTGTCAAGCACCGGCCGGCGGCGCGGGCGCAGGAGGCCGGATGAGGCCCTAAGATCCAGGGAGATGGAGGGAGCGCCGGAGAGTCCCCAGGAGAGCCCGGAGCGCGTCGACAGAGGCGGGGCGGGGGACGACCACTTCGCCTACCACTCGACCGAGCTGGACCTGGTGGGGTCCCCCGACGACGCGCGCTGGTCGATCCGCTGCCTTGACGTGCACAAGCGCCTCGGGGGGGTGCCGGTGCTGAACGGGCTGAACGTGAGCATCCCCGACGAGACCATCACGGTGGTGCTGGGGCCCTCGGGCACGGGCAAGAGCGTGCTGATCAAGCACATCATCGGCCTGATGTTCCCCGACTCCGGGGACATCGTGGTGAAAGGCAACTCGGTGCCGAGCCTCACGCTGCCCAAGCTGCTGGAACTGCGGCGCAAGATCGGGGTGCTCTTCCAGGACGGCGCCCTGTTCGGGTCGATGTCGGTGTTCGACAACATCGCCTTCCCCCTGCGCCAGCACACCGACATGAGCGAGGCGCAGATCTCCAAGGTGGTCAAACGGCGCCTCGCCGACGTGGGCCTCACGGAGGCGATCGACTACATGCCCTCCCAGCTCTCGGGGGGCATGCGCAAGCGGGCGGGCTTCGCGCGGGCGCTGGTGATGGAGCCGGACATCGTGATCTTCGACGAGCCCGACTCGGGCCTGGATCCCGTGCGCACCGCCCTGCTGTGCGACCTGATCCAGGAGATGCACAAGATCTACGGGGGCACCTACATCGTGGTGACCCACAACATCGCCTCCGCGCGCCAGATCGGCGAGTACATCGCGCTGCTCTGGCGCGGGCGCATCGTGGAGGCGGGTGACGCCGAGCGGATGTTCTCCTCGGAGAACCCCTTCGTGCGCCAGTTCCTCAGCGGCTCCGCCGAGGGGCCGCTGCGGATGGACTGACCCACTCCGGCCACAAAATCCGCGCCGTATCGCGTGACCCTTGCCCACTTGCCTACTGCGTCCTCTCCACAGCGTATAGCCATGGTTATACGGAGTCTGGAATGGAGAACAAGTTTGCGGGCTGTCGGATGTTCTCTTTTCAAGGGTGCGTATAACCATGGTATGAGGTTGGCCCAGGAAGGAAGGTTGGCCGGCGGACGTGTCGCGGCGTCGGTTCTGCCCGGCGTAGCGGCGAAGCCACTCGTCGAGCACGGGCTCGCCGCTGTCAAACCGCTGGCGATCGTGCCTACGCGGGTCCAGCGGCGCGGGACGATGCAGCTCAGTCAAGCCAGCTGAACCCGCGCTGGCGACGCAGGGCCCGCGCGAGCCGGTGGTTGACCTCCGCCGGCTGCTCGAGAGCTCGATTGAATGCCGTCGCGGCCTGCGGGGAGAGGCGAATGCCCGATCGTTCGGCCAGCACTTCCTCGGCTCTGGAGGCGGCAGCCTGGACCACGAACGCGGACACGTTCAGATGCGCCGCGGCCGCCGCCCGCTCCAGCAGGACCTTGTCCGCGGGATCGACGCGAATCTGCAGCCGTCCTTCCTTCAGCATCGCCATGTGCTCACTATGGCAGTACAGGCGTATTCTTTCAAGCGCTTGTCGTGGCGCTGGGGGCAGGCCTGACGGACACGAGGGTCATCGCGCTGCTCTGGCGCGGGCGCATCGTGGAGGCGGGAGACGCCGAGCGGATGTTCTCCTCGGCGAACCCCTTCGTGCGCCAGTTCCTCAGCGGCTCCGCCGAGGGTCCGCTGCGCATGGACTGATGGGTGCCGGCGGCCCTGACCGTCGTTTTACGTGGGCAGCCGGTGGGACGGGCGGCGAAAACGCCCGCGCCTAGAGGGCGGAGCGGGAGGGCAGAGTCTGTTCAAGACGGAGGCCACTGGCCGTGTCGTGGCGGCGCGCGCTCGCGCCAAGCCCGACG
>DATJVV010000211.1:0-5705 GCA_035501635.1 Solirubrobacteraceae bacterium
CAGGCGGCGCTGGCGCGGGTGGCGGATCGGGCGGGCACGGTGCCCTACCTCGGCGGGAGCCTGCGGCTGGTGGCCCAGCGGGGGCGCACGCGGGTGCACAGGGACGGAGACCGGCTGCTGGTGCCGGCGGGGGACGCGGGGGCGGCGCTCGAGCGCTTCTACCGGCGGGCGGCGCGGGCGGAGATCGAGCCGCGGCTGGACCGGGCCACGGCGCTGGCGGGGCTCTCCTATCGAGGCCTGTCGATCCGGGGGCAGCGCACCCGCTGGGCCTCCTGCTCGGCGGAGGGGCACATGAGCTTCAACTGGCGGCTGCTGCTGGCGCCGGAGGCGGCGCTCGAGTACGTGATCTGGCACGAGGTGTGCCACCTGGAGATCCTCGACCACTCGCCCCGCTTCTGGGCGCTGCTGGAGCGGCGGATGCCCGGCTATCGACAGCAGCGGGAGTGGCTGCGCGCCAACGGGGCCACGCTGGTGCTGTAGCCCGGGTGCCGGCGGTGGCCCGATGCGGGGACCGCCGAGCGCGGCGACCGCCGCGCTCGGCGAGCGGCCCTCAGCGTCGGTCGATGGGCACGTAGTCCAGGTCGCGCTCGCCGGTGTAGATCTGGCGGGGGCGGGCGATCTTCTGCTCGGGGTCCTCCACCATCTCCTTCCACTGGGCGATCCAGCCGCTGGTGCGGCCGATGGCGAACATCACCGGGAACATCGCCACGGGCAGGCCGAGGGCCTCGTAGATGAGGCCCGAGTAGAAGTCCACGTTGGGGTAGAGCTTGCGGGAGGTGAAGTAGTCGTCGTCCAGGGCGCGCTTCTCCAGCTCGCTGGCAACGTCCAGCAGGGGGCTCTTGCCGCGGACCTCGAAGACGGCGTCGAGGTGTTTGCGGATGATGCGGGCGCGGGGGTCGTAGTTCTTGTAGACGCGATGGCCGAAGCCCATCAGGCGCTCCTTGCCGGCCTTCACGCCCTCCAGGAAGTCGGGGATGTTCTCCACCCGCTCGATGCGGGCGAGCATGCGCAGGGCGGCCTCGTTGGCGCCGCCGTGGAGCGGGCCGTAGAGGGCGGCGACGCCGGCGGCGACGGCCGAGTAGGGGTCCACCTGGGTGGAGCCCACCGAGCGGACGGCGCTGGTGGAGGCGTTCTGTTCGTGGTCGGCGTGCAGGATGAAGAGCACGTCCAGCGCACGCTCCAGGCGGGGATCGGGCTGGTACTTGAGCTCGGTCATCTTGTACATCATCGAGAGGAAGTTGCCGGCGTAGGCGAGGTCGTTGTCGGGATATACGTAGGGCTGGCCCACGTTGTGGCGGAAGGCGAAGGCGGCGAGGGTGGGCATCTTGGCGAGCAGGCGGATGATCTGGATGGCGCGCACGCGCTCCTCGCGGATCTTGTTGGCGTCGGGGTAGAAGGTGGAGAGGGCGCCCACGGAGGCCACCAGCATGCCCATCGGGTTGGCGTCGTAGCGGAAGCCCTGCATGAAGTCCTTGACGTTCTCGTGCACGAACGTGTGGACGGTGATCTCGCCCACCCACCCCTGCAGCTGGGCTGTGGTCGGCAGCGCGCCGTTTATGAGCAGGTAGGCGACCTCGAGATAGGTGGAGTGCTCGCAGAGCTGCTCGATGGGGTAGCCGCGGTGCTGGAGGATGCCGGCGTCGCCGTCGATGTAGGTGATGGCGCTGCGGCAGGAGGCGGTGTTCATGAAGGCCGGGTCGTAGGAGAGAAGGCCGAATTCCTCGGGGTTCACCCTGATCTGGCGCAGGTCGGTGGCGCGGACGGTGTTATCGGTGACGGGCAGCTCGTAGGTGTTGCCGGTGCGGTTGTCGGTGATCGTGAGGGTGTCCGGGGGGGCGCCGGCGCCGTTGCCGGATCCGTGGCCGGGGGCGGCGGTCTCTGGAGTGCTCATGGGCGTTTCTCCTGTGGAGGGGTCTGAACCGATTATGCGCGATCCGCCGCCGTGAGGCCGTTGGTCGGCGGTGCGCTCACGGGCGGGTGTCGGCTAACCGGCTTCGAGTGGAGGCTCAGGACCCCGGAGCGAGAGCTGGGCGATCCCAGCGGTCTGCTCGACGAAGTGCTTGCTGAGCATCGTTTGCTGTCCCTGGTAGTTGGAGCCCAAGTCTTGTCCGTAGAGAACGTCTGGATCGGATGCCATTCGTTCAAAGGCGAGCTTGCAAACCGGTTGGCGATGCTCCACCATGAACGGCACGTCCCGAGCCCGCACCTCGAGGGCCGCGCGGCTGCCGTATTGCTTCTTGCTCTTCGAGAAGCCGAAGCCCGGGTCGAAGAAGCCGGCGTAGTGCGTCCTCAGCTCGCCAGCGGTCGGGTCGTAGGCGAGCATCTCGGCGGCGTAGGACGGCGGGATGCTCACGCCCTCCGCCGAGAGCAGCAGATAGAACACCTCGGGCTCGAGCACGATCCGACTGCCCTGCTCGGGATGCACGGGGTCCCAGTAGTCTGGCCACCTCAGCGTTCCCGTGTGCTCGAGATCCACCGGAAGGCTGTTCCGCTTGGCTCGGTACCCGACGATGTTCTCGGGAGGGCCGGAGATGTCCAGACTCAAGAAGAGCCCCCCCGCCAGTGAGAGTTCCGACGCGCGTAGAGCGTGAGAGTCCACATAGAGCAGCGGGAACTCTTCATGGACCAACAACAGCTCTTGGTCGGTGAGGCGTGCCTCTCCGGAAAGGAGCCTGATCTGGTTGAGCGCCACGCCCGTCTTTGCGCGGATCGCGAATGACCGAGGCACCACCTCAAGGTAGAGCTTGCCACGATAGCCGGATGCGATCTCGTCGAAGCGATGGTTGCGATCGGTGATCACCCGCGTGAAGACGTCCAGACGTCCGGTAGAGCTCTTCGGGTTGGTCTTGGCGTGAACCTCCGGGGGGAGGCGAAGCTCCTCGAGCAATGGGACGAGGTACGGCCGGTCGCGCTCGAGCGTCGCCCCGTCGCGGAGGTCGATCTTCTGGAACGCTAGATCCTGCAACTTCTCCTCGACCGACGAGCCGCTGTCAGGTAGGAAGCTGCACCGCAGCGCCCACGCGTGGTCGCCCAGTCGAAGATCAAGGCTTGCCGGCTGGACCGACTCCGGCGGTATGCGCCAGTTCCCCGCGCTGACCCACCCTTGGGCGACGGCTTCACGCAGGCGTTGTGCAGGCAACACGCCTGGGGTCAGGGAGACAGCGGTTTGATTGTCAGTTGTTCGATGGGTTGCCGTGGTCATGACGTGCTTGGAAGTAGTCGGCATGAAAGCTGGCGAGGCACTCCAGGCTGCAGAACACACCGTCTGTGTGTGAGCCGGAGCCTATGCGTCCGGCTCCGAGTTGCTTGCCACAGTTCGGGCACACTTCGCTCTCGCGGGCCTCCTCGATACGTACTCGCTTGTCCACCGAGGCGCCAGTGTAGGCGCTTCACGCGTACACAAACACCCGCCTCGACGCCGCAGCACATCACCGAAGGATGCTGGTCTGGGTGGACGGAGCCGGCGATTCAGGGGGCGCCTGCGCCGAAAGCGCCTACGCCGGGTCGGAGCGCCCGGATGCCTCAGCGCCCCAGCCGGGGACCGCGAGCCTTCAGGGTGCGGCCGCGAGCGCTCAGGGTGCGCACGCGGGCGGGCGAGCTCGGTGAGCGGCTGCCGTGGGGGCCGCGACGGGGGGAGCGGGGCAGGCGGCCGCGGGGATGGTGGGGATGAAGAGGCCGGGACAGGGGGCCGATGCCGCCCTCGCCGCGGGTGTCGGGCTCGGGGGTCTGGTTGACCGCCCAGCGGACGATCAGGAAGAGCGCCACGATGGGGATCTTCAAGAACACCATCAGCCACAGGAACGTCCACGCGTCCACGCCTCGATGCTACTACCGCGACGAGCGGGCGTCTACGCGCGGGCGGGCAGGGGGGCGCCGCTGAAGCGGGTGATGTCGGCGATCTCGCGCACACGCTGTTCGATCTCGGCGTGCTCCAGGCGGGCGACGCGCTCGGTGCCGAACTGTTCGACGTTGAAGGAGGCCAGGGCGGTGCCGTGGGCCATGGCGGTGCGCAGGAGCTCGTCCTCGGGGGGGACGTCGTCGAGGAGGTGGGCGTGAGCGGCGATGGTGCCGACGAAGCCCCCGGCGAAGGTGTCGCCGGCGCCGGTGGGATCAAGGACGGTCTCCAGGGGGTAGGAGGGCAGGCCGAAGAAGCGCTCGGCGGTGAACAGGCAGGCGCCGTACTCGCCCTGCTTGGCCACCACGGCGTGAGGGCCCCAGGAAATGACCTCGCGGGCGGCGCGGACCAGGTTGGGCTCGCCGGTGAGCATGCGCAGCTCGGCGTCGTTGAGGAGCAGGCAGTCCACGCGGCGGATGACCTCGACGAGCGCGTCGCGGGCGCCGTCGATCCACAGGTTCATGGAGTCCAGGGCCACGAACTTGGCGCGATCGCACTGCTCGCGGACCTGCAGCTGGAGCTCTGGCTGGATGTTGGCGAGGAAGAGCACCTCGCAGGAGCGGGAATCGCGTGAGAGCTTGGGCTGGAAGTCGGCGAAGACGCCGAGCTGGGTGTCATCGGTGTGGGCGGTGTTGAGGTCGTAGTCGTAGTGGCCTCGCCAGAAGAAGGTCTTGCCGCCGGGGACGCGCTCCACGTCGGCGGTGTGCACGCCGGGGCGGGCGAGGGTGGCCATCTGGGCGTCGGTGAAGTCCTCGCCGACTGGGCCCACCACGTGGACGTCGGCGAAGAAGGAGGAGGCCAGGGAGAAGTGCACGGCGGTGCCGCCGAGCATCCGGTCGCGCTCGCCGAAGGGCGTGCGGACCGAGTCGTAGGCGATGGATCCGACGACGGTCACAGACATGGTCGCGGGACCCTATAGCCTCTCGGGCGATGCGGGCGATCCAGATGCAGGAGTTCGGCGGGCCGGAGGTGTTGGAGCTGGCCGAGCTGGCGACCCCCGAGCCGGGGGAGAACGAGGTGCTGATCGAGGTGTCCCGGGCGGGGGTGAACTTCGGGGACACGCACACCAGGGTGAACTCCTACGTGCGCAGGGCCACGCTGCCGCTGGTGCCGGGCGCTGAGGTGGCGGGCAGGCGCACGGACACGGGAGAGCGGGTGGTGGCGCTGGTGGGGGAGGGGGGCTACGCGCAGTACGCGATCGCCGCGGCTGAGCGTGTGTTCGAGATCCCCGACGGGGTGGACGACGGGACGGCGCTGGCGCTGCTGGTGCAGGGGACCACGGCCTTTCACCTGTACGAGACCGCCGGGCGGGTGGCGGCGGGGGAGAGCGTTGTGGTGCACTCGGCGGCCGGCGGGGTGGGCTCGCTGGCGGTGCAGCTGGGCGGGGCGTTCGGCGCGGGAGCGGTGATCGCGACGGCCTCCAGCCCGGAGAAGCGCGAGCTGGCGCTCTCGCTGGGTGCGCAGGCGGCGCTGGACCCGACGGCGGATGGCCTCACGGAGCGACTGCTGGAGGCCAACGGGGGAAATCCTGTGGATGTCGTGTTCGAGATGTCCGGCGGAGCGGTGTTCGATGCCTCCTACGCGGCGCTGGCGGAGTTCGGGCGGCTGGTGGTGTGCGGGATCGCAAGCCAGGAGCCCAACAGGGTTTCCAGCGGCTCGCTGCTGCGGCATTCGCGGGCGGTGGTGGGCTTCTACCTGTACCACTGCCTGAGGCGGCCGGGCATGTTCGAGCGGGCGCTTCAGAACCTCTTCGCGCGGGTGGAGCGGGGAGAGCTGCGGGTGGTGGTGGGCGGCACCTATCCGCTCAGCG
>DATJVV010000212.1:0-4492 GCA_035501635.1 Solirubrobacteraceae bacterium
CTCCGCGCTCACCCCCGAGTCGGCCATCACCCTCACCGGCCGGGTGGTGGCGGACGAGCGGGTGAAGCTCGGCGGACTGGAGCTGCAGCTCGAGGACCTTCAGGTGGATGCGTTGGCCGAGCCGGAGGTGCCGATCGCGGCGGACTCCGCCCTGGACAAGCGCATCGACTGGCGCTACCTGGACCTGCGCCGGCCCGACCGGCGGCTGATCTTCGAGGTGCAGACCACGGTGGAGCAGGCCATGCGCGAGCACTGGCGCGAGGAGCGCTTCGTGGAGCTCCACACCCCCAAGATGATGGGCTCCGCCAGCGAGTCCGGCGCGGAGCTCTTCAAGGTGGAGTACTTCGAGAAAACCGCCTACCTCGCCCAGTCCCCCCAGTTCTACAAGCAGATGGCCATCGCCGGCGGCTTCGAACGGGTCTTCGAGGTCGGCCCCGTGTTCCGGGCCAACCCCTCCTTCACCTCCCGCCACGACACCGAGTTCACCTCCGTGGACGTGGAGATCGCCTGGATCGACTCCCACGAGGACGTGATGGCCTTCGAGGAGCGCTGGCTCGCGTATGTGCTCGCGCAGGTCAGGGAGCGCTGCGGCGAGCGCGTCGCGCAGACCTTCGGCGCCGACATCGTGGTGCCCACGCTGCCCTTCCCCAGGATCGCCCTCGCCGAGGCCAAGCAGCTGCTCAGGGACCACGGCCACGAGAACGTGCCCGGCCCCGACCACGACCTGGACCCGCCCGCCGAGCGCGCCCTGTCGGAGATCGTCGCCTCAGAGCACGGCCACGAGTTCGCGTTCGTCACCGACTACCCCGTGAGCGTGCGCCCCTTCTACCACATGCGCCACCCCGAGGATCGGAGCCTCACCCGCTCCTTCGATTTGCTCTGGCGCGGCATCGAGCTCACCACCGGCGCCCAGCGCGAGCACCGCCACGACGTGCTCCTTCGCCAGGCCCGCGAGAAGGGCGTGGACCCCGGCCCCATCTCCTACTACCTGGACTTCTTCCGCTTCGGCGCCCCGCCCCACGGCGGCTTCGGCTTCGGCCTCACCCGCCTGCTCATGCAGATGCTCGCCCAGGAGAACGTCCGCGAGGTCACCTTCCTCTATCGCGGCCCCCACCGCCTGAGCCCCTGAGGCGCCCCCTTCACACCACCGCCGCCACCGCCCCGCCGTCCCGGATCCGCGCCACGGCCTCCCGCACCGCCTCCCGCGCGTCGGCCGGCTCCAGCACCGCGGCGTCGCCCGCTTCCTTGAGGATCTCCCGCACCAGCCACTCCACGCCCGCGAAGCTCAGCTCGATCACCAGCGAGCCGTCCCGGCGCTCCTCCACCACCCGGCGGGTCTCCCGCGCCCAGCGCGCCCGCTCGGGGGAGATCCACACGCGGGCGCTCCGCGAGGCCTCCACCTCGCCGGTGCGCAGCCAGCCGTCCACCTCCGCCGCCGGGTCCACCTCGGGGCGGGGCGTGAACTTGCGCCGGCTCACCCGCGCGTGCTTGATGCGGTCCAGCCGGAAGTGCCGCGTGGCCTCCCGCTCGAGGTCGAAGGACGCCACGTACCAGCCCTCCTGGCCGTTGGTGAGCGCGTAGGGCTCCACCGTGCGGTGGGAGATCTCGTCCTCGTTCTCCTTGTAGTACTCGAGCTCCACCAGCCGCCGCTTGACGATCGCCGTGGATATCAGGCGGGCGATGTCCGAGTCGTCGCCCGCGTCGTGCGCCACCTGCAGGCCCTGCTCCATCGGGTCCTCCCCGAGCGCCTCCACGATCTTCGCCCGCGCGCTCTGCAGCGAGCCCTCCGGGATGTGCTCCCCGATCAGGTCGATCGCCGCCACCAGCGCCTTCGCCTCCACCGGCAGCAGCCGCGCGGGCCGGTCGAAGTTGTCGCTGTATGGCTCCGGGTCCACCTCGATCATGAGACCCTCGGGGGTGTCCACGATCTCCGCGTACAGCACGTAGGAGCCGCCCCCGAAGTTCACCACGTTGAGCACGTTCACGTCCTCGCGCAGCTCCTCCTCGGTGAGCTTCAGCCGCCCGCACACATCCCCCAGCGCCACCCGCTCGCCCGCCCGGCCCGCGTGGATGAGGATGCTCGCCAGGGTCACCAGCCGCGCGAAGCGCTCCGGCCTGATCGCCGCCTCCCCCGTCCGGCCGCCGCCCGCGCCCGTCTCATCCTCCTCGCCCCCGGCGCCGTCCTGGCGCGAGGGCCGGCTCTTGGCGGCCGCCGCGCCGGGCTCCCGCCGGGGCCCCGTGCGCCGCTGGCCCACGCCCTGGGCCGCCTCCGGGAAGGCCTCCTCGTGACGCTCCCACAGCAGCTCCAGCCGCCTGGCGAGCTCTCCCCGCAGCTCCTCGGGCGCGAGCAGCCTCGCGTTGACGCCCAGGCCGAGGATCCAGGACACCATCGTGCGGACGCTGGAGTAGGGGGTGGCGAACACCACGTCCCCATCGCTCGCCTCCACCTCGTCCCCGGGCTGGCGGATCTCGCCGTAGCGGCCGAAGTGCCGTTCGATCTGCCAGGCGATCCGCTCGCAGATGAGCACCTCGGCGCTGTCCAGCGGATCCCCCAGCTGCCAGTCCGCCCGGCGGGCGTAGGCCCGCGGGTCGAAGTCCAGCGGTCGCCGGAAGTCGTGCTCGGCCTTGGTGGCGTAGGACACCTTGCCGCGGATGCGCGAGAGCCGGAACACCCGGATCGCCTTGCGCTCGTGCGCGTACCCCAGCAGGTAGAACTGGCCGCCCTGGAAGAGCAGGTGGTAGGGGTCCACCCGGCGCGGCCCCGTCTCGTCGCGCGCCATCGTGTAGTAGTCGAAGGTGATGGTCTTGTTGCGGAAGATCGCCGTCTCGATCTTCGCCAGCCGCCCTGAGAGCTCGTGCCCGCCCGCCGACGCCGTGATGCCGAGCGCCACCGACCGCTGCTCGGGCGCCTGCAGCGGGCTGGGCCGCCCCCAGGTGATCTGCTGCAGCGCCAGCCGCAGCGGCTCCGCGTAGGCGAATTCCCCGTCCAGCAAGCTCAGGGAGGTCTGCAGCGCCGCGAGCTCCTCGTCGGAGAACGCGATCGCCGGCAGGTGGAAGTTCTCCGGGCGCAGCGAGTAGTTCTCCTGCTCCGCCGCCCCGTCGCTGGGCCGCTCCACGGTGAGGTGGATGCGCAGGGACTCCAGCTCGGAGCGGTCCGCGTAGAAGCGCCTCGCGAAGGCGTCCTCGTTCATGCCGCTGTACCCCTCCACGTCCCGTCTGATCTCCAGCGCCGTCACCGGCCGGCGCTCGGCCATCAGGTAGGAGATCAGCGACAGCTGCCGGATCAGCTTCTCGGTGTCCTTGGCCATTCCCATGAACCATAGAACCCGCCGGCGGGCCCGTGGCGGGTAGGTTTGCGCGACGTGTTCCCCGACCCGCTATTTGCGGGATTTCACGCCGCCTCCCGGCGCCGTTCGTCGCGTTCGCCCTCCTCGCCGCCCACTGGCCGCTCCGCGAAGAACGCGCTGGTGTCCAGCGCCCGGTCGAAGCCCGACCAGCGCCTGCCCGGCGCCAGGCCCTTCTGCAGGCGGTCGAAGCTCCCCAGGCGCCCGCCGAGGTTGTCGATCATGTGCACCAGCGTGGCCTCCCGCGTGCAGGGCACCACCGGGCTGCCGTGCGCCAGGGTGCCGTGGTGGGAGAGCACGATGTGCAGCACCGCCTGCGCCAGCTCCGCCGGGAAGCCCTCCCGGCCCGCCAGCCGCAGCTCGCCGTCGAGCTCCTCGATCAGCCGCCTCACCGTGTAGTAGCCCAGCGGGATCTCCCCCTGCAGGCGCCCCGCGTCGCTGAGCTCGATCGCCCCCTCGCCCTCCTCCTCCACGGCGTAGGCCTCGAGCTTGCCGATGTCGTGCAGCAGCGCACCCGTCACCGCCACGTCCCGGTCGATCTCCGGGAAGGTGGCGCTGATCGCGCTCACCCCCTGGGCCACGCTCAGGCAGTGCTCCAGCAGCCCGTGCCGGTAGGCCTGGTGGTAGTGCTTGGCCGCCGGCGCCACCCGGTAGGCGGCCCACAGCTCCGAGCCCTCTCCGAACACCCGCTCCAGCAGCGTCCTCAGCTCGGGGCGCCGGATCGTGGCCAGCAGCTCCCGCACTTCGCCCTCCATCTGCTCCACCCGCCGCGGGGGCCCGTCGCGGAGGTCCTCCAGGCGGTAGCTCCCGGCCCGCGCCTCCGCCAGGCCGCGCAGGTTGATCTGGGGGCCGAAGCGGGGATGCACGGTGTAGCGGCCCCTCACGTGCACCGCCCGGCCCGGCCGCGCCAGCTCGTGCATCGCGGCGATGTCCTCCCACACCATGCACGCCACCGCTCCCGTGCGGTCGCCGAGGCTCAGCCGCAGGTAGTCCCCGCCGTCCTTGCGCTGGCGGCGCTCGCACTCCCGCACGAGCAGAACCTGGTCGATGTCGATGCCGTCTTCGAGCTCGTTCACGAACACCCCTCTGACGTTAGGCTCCGTCTCGGACGGCAGGGGCGGGACGCGGATGCTCTTCAAAACGGGGGG
>DATJVV010000213.1:0-5618 GCA_035501635.1 Solirubrobacteraceae bacterium
AGCCAGGCGCAAGTCGAGGAGTGGGGGGACATACCGGGCACGGCGCTGCACGCTGCCCTCGCGGAGGGTCGGGTGCTTGTCGAGGCGTGACGCGCGGTCTCTCTGAGGCCCTGGGCGGTTGACGCTCGCTACGCGGGGCCCTTCGACGCGCCGGCACTCGACCGAGAGGCGACTGCCAAGACCGTGGATGCCGTGCTCGCGTGGGCCGCCGAGACCATCGGGTCCACATCCGGCCCTGATCGCTGATCATGGACGTGTGCGGGGGCGAGGGGGACCGTCCTGCGTTGGCGCGGGTGTGGAAGTGCTATGGGACGAGCGTGAACGCCTCTGCGTGGCGTGGCCGCACGACGCTGAAATGCCGATGGTCGAGTGTGGCGATCACATCCACCTTGCGACGCTCGGCCAGCGCGATCACGGAGGCGTCGACCATCCCCAGCGGCAGGTCGAGATATTGCTCCATCAGCTCACAGATACGCGACCAGTCCGAGTCAGCCACCGGCTCGACCACCAGCTCGCCGTCCGCGAGCGCCCGGCCGAACGCAAGCTCGGCGTGAGCGCCGATCCGGTCGGCAAGCAGATAGGAAACCTCTGTCACCACGAGCGCGGGGACGAGCAGAGGCCGCGGGCTGCCGGAGAGCAACCTGACGGCGCGCTCGTGATGCTTATCGCGCTTGGCCGCCGCCGCATACAGCGGGCCGGCGTCCACGATCAGCACTACCGGCGCCCCACCCTACGACGGCGAGCCACGCTCTTTCCCACCAGCTCATCGACCCGCTCGGAAGCATCCTTGGGGGAGCCGTCCCCGATCGCGAAGAAGCTCAGCCGCCCGTCGGGCTGAGCCGGCAGCTGCTTCTCGATCGCCTCACGAGCGACCTCAGCGACCGACGTGCCACGCCGACGCGCCTCCAGCCGCAGGCGTACATCGACCTCCTCGGGCAGCATGATCGTCGTGCGCTTCATGCATACATCCTAACTAACGCATCACAAGGATCGCTCTGCCCGCGTTGCGTTGCACGTCGCCGCGCCGCGCGCTCCTTGCCATCGCGGCCACCCTACAGAATTCTCGTTTCACCGACCCACGGATGCTCGAGCGTCCGACACATTCATCCGCCCATCCCTAGGATCCGGTGGACAGTCAATCAATGTGATCCGTTCGAGAGGGAGACAGATGAACATTCGTGGCCTGGTGGTTGGAGTGCTCGCGGGCGTCGCCCTGGCGTCGCCGTCCGTCCTGTCAATCGCCCTGCCCCAGGCGTCCTCGGCGGCCGCTCCGGTGCACGCCCACGCCGCCTGCACCAACGCGGTGATCGCGGGCGAACACAAGTGCATCGCCCGGGGCGAGTTCTGCAAACACACCGCCCGCGCCGAGCGAGACTACGAGCGTTATGGTCTCCACTGCACCAAACGGGACGCCAACGGCCGCTATCACCTCACGTAAGCTTGCCGCCCGTGAGCGGCCTCCTCGAGACCCTATGAGCGCCGCCCGCCGGCCCGCCGCCCGCCGGCCCTTCGCCTCGCGCGACGCCAACGGCTACTTCCCGCGCGGCGAGTCCATGTTGCGCCGGGTCCACGACGAGCGCGCCGTGGGCCTGCTCTACGGCCAGCGGGCCCTCTGCATCGGGGCGCTCAAGCCCCTGAACTACGTGGGCACCATCGAGCACTCCCGCTCCAAGCTCACCCCCTTCAGGCGCCTGGCCAGCACCGCCAAGGCCTTCGAGACGGTCTTCTTCGGCTCCCGCGCCGAGGCCGACCGGGTGCTCGCGCGGGTGGCGCGCATGCACGAGCACGTCGCCGGCCTCATGCCCGAGGACGCGGGCATCACCCCCGCGGGCACCCCCTACTCGGCATCCGACCCCGCGCTGATGCTCTGGACGGTCGCCGTCATCGCCGACTCCGCCCGCTGCTTCTTCGAGCTCCTCGTCCGTCCCCTCTCACACCGGGAGCGGGAGGCCCTCTGGCGGGATTACCTGCGCTTCGGCGAGCTCTTCGGCATGCCCCTCGATGCGGCCCCCGCCAGCTACCCCGAGTTCCGCCGCTACTGGCACGAGCAGCTCGCCGGCGAGGAGCTCTTCCTCACCGACCAGGCCAGGCACACCGGCTACATCACCGCCTTTCAGGTGCCCATGCCCCGGCTGCACCAGCCAGCCAAGCGCCTGCACGACCTCATCCTCCTCGGCAGCCTGCCCCCGCGCGTGCGCGAGCTCTACGGCCTCTCCTACACCCCCGCCCAGCGACTCGCCTTCGCCTCCGCCACCCGCGCCCTGCGCATGGCCCGTCCCGCCGTGCCCCGCGCGCTCGCCTGGGGCTCGAACGTCGACTCCTACGACCGCGCCGCCGCCATCGAGCGCGCCCGCATCCACCGCGGCGAGCCCACTCCCCAGGTGGTGTGAGGCGGCCTCGCGCCCGCTGCACGAGTCCACGGCCGGCAGCCATTGCGGCAACGGCCAGGGTCGGGATTTGAGGTTGCCCGGCAAAGCAGGACTCTGGCCCGCCGAGCCGAAGCCCTTCGGGAGCGGTCTGGCCACCGTGCCCGGCCATGCCCCGTCTGATCTGAGGAGGTCAATTCATGTCTGCTGTCGACACCCAGGAACTCGGTCCTTTGAGGCATCTCTGGTGGCTGCTCATGCTCTTCGGCGTGGCCGTCCTCGCCGTGGGGGTCTTCTTCGTGGCCTCTCCCCATGAAACCCTCACCACCTTCACCGTCATCGCCGGCATCCTGCTGCTCGTGGACGGCGTCATCGCCATCGTCGCCTCCATCTTCGGCCGGGGCGAAGGCCGCGGCATGATCGCCCTCGTGGGCGCCCTCAGCGCCATCGCCGGCGTGGTGCTCATCAAGAAACCCTTCGACACCCTCGTCTTCTTCGTGCTCATCTTCGGCATCTGGCTGGTCATCGCCGGCGTCCTGCGCATCGTGGCCGCCATCGGCGAGCGCGAAGGCCGCGGAGCCAACGTCCTCATCGGCCTCGTGGACGCCATCGCCGGCATCGTCATCCTCTCCTGGCCCGGCATCGGCCTGAGCACCCTCGCCATCATCATCGGCATCGTCCTCATCATCCGCGGCATCCTCTTCATCGCCGCCGGCTGGGTCCTGCACGGCCTCATGCGCGAGGCCTGACGGGCCCCGGTCAGTCGCTGCCTCCGCCCGTGGACACGTTCAGCGTGAGCGATGCGCTCGCCCGCACCCGGGGCATCTTGCTGGCGTCCCTCACGGTCACCGTGATCGGGAAGGAGCCTCCGCCGGGGTAGTTGCGCGCGCGCACCGTTCCCGAGATCACGCCTTCCCGGCTCAGCTTCAACCCCTTCGGCAGTCCTTTCGCGGCAAGCGTCCACCTGCAGGGTTCAAGCCCTCCGGACGCCTGCAGGCGCGCTTCGTAGGGCACGCCCACGGTGGCGCTCGGCAGCGAGGTGGTGGTCACGTGCAGCCCTTCCACGGTGAGGGTGAACTGCTGGATGCTTTCCGCCCCAATGCCGTTGGCCGCGAAGAAGGTGATCTCATACGTGCCCGCCTGGCTGGGCGTGCCCGACAGGAGCCCCTCTTCGAAGCTCACCCCCGCCGGCAGCGTGCCCCACGCGGCGATGGTGGGCGCGGGAGTGCCGTTTGCGCTCACCAGGAACGCGCTCGCCTGGTGCTCCTGGAAGGTGGCGTGCGCCGGCGAGGTGATCGCCGGCGGCGCCTGCACCACGAGCTCGAAGCTCTGCACCGCGTTGCTCCCCACCCCGTTGCTCGCCGTGAACGTGATCGAAAATTCGCCTTCCTGGGTGGGGGTTCCCGAGAGCACGCCGGTGGCTTCGTCGAAGCTCACCCCCGCGGGCAGATCCCCTTCCTCCTTGAAGCTGGGCGCCGGGCTGCCTTCGGCGCTCACCTGGAAGGAGCCTTCCTGGCCCTCCCGGAAGGTGGCGCTCGCCGCCGAGGTGATCGTGGGAGGTGTTTCCGCTTTCAAATTCATCGTGAGGATGTCCCGGTAGAGCGCCGGGTCGCTCGCGTCCACCACATATGGCGCCGTTGGGTTGGTGCCCAGTTTTGTGCCCGCGCTCACCACCGGCTTGGGGATGCGATAGCCCGCGAACACCATCGTCAGGGACCCGCCCGGGTTCTGCACCACCGCGGGCCCGTATGCCCGCCCGGAGTAGTAGCCGCTGATGCCAAGCGGCGCGTCGATGCCGCTTTTCAGCGCTTCGTCCTGTTCGCGGGAGGCGTTGAACTGGTATTCGGTGCTCAGCACCACCTTCGGCACCGACCATTCCCTGCCGTTGATGGATTCCGCGTAGAAGATCTGGTTGAACGCGTCGCTGTCCCCGTCCGTGGCCCAGGCGCCGGAGAGGAACAGGCCGTAGCCGCCGTCGGGGTTTCTCACGATCGAGCCCCGCGAGCCCACGTAGCGCAGCTCGTCGGTGTCCTCGCTGCCGGGTGTGAGATCGCTCGGGCTGCTCGCCGAGGGGCTCACGGTCTGCAGGGGGTTGGAGAGATCGTTGTATTCCCCGCTCGTGGACCCGGTGCCAGAGGTGGAGCCGCTGATCGCGCCCAGGTCGTGGAATTCGCTGCCGTTGGAGGTCCACGCCGCGCGCAGCACCGTGAGATCCTCGTTGTTGCCGAACAGCTTCTGGGGACCCTTGCTTTTGCCGTTGTTGCCCTCTCCGATCTGTTCCAGCGCGGACAGCGGCGCCGTGGCGGCGTTCGGCCCGCCGATCCAGTTGCCTTCCTTCACCGAGCCGGTGCCCCCGGAGCATTCGGTGAGGTCCTCGCTGCCCGCCGGCGCCCCCGCCACCGCGGGCGCCACTCCTTTGCAGGTCACCGTCTGGATCGGCTGGCCCACTTCCGTGCCCAGGTAGATCTTGAAGGAGCCGCTCGCCGGCAGCGGCTCGCTTTCGGTGACCGACGGCTTGTAGTTGATGGTGAAGCTCCCCGCCGACAGTTTCACGGTGCCCGCTTTGAATTTGCCGCCTTCCACCGGCCCGTCCGTGGTGCCCACGATGAAGTAGGAGAGCACCTTCTGGGTGTACAGCACCACCGTCGAGCCTTCCGGGGCGCCGGGGTAGGAGGGCAGGGTGCCAACGATGCCGTCCGGCGCGTCCAGGCCCGTGGTCATGGTGGCCCTCGCGGGCACGATCGGATCGGCGGTGATCGCGTCCCCGGCGTGCACCGTCAGCGGCGCTCCCCCCGCGCTCGTGCAGTCCTCGAGCTTGGTGGTGGGGTTCGCGTTGGCCTGCGTGCAGTACACCGTCGCGCCGTCCACGTAGATGCGGTTGGGGGCGTTGAGGTTCATCAGGTAGGTGGTGATCGGCGACACGCTCGCGTTGCCGTACAGGAATTTCAGGCTTTCAAGGCCCCCTTCCCCGTTCGGTTTGTTCGGGCCCGCTGGGATCGTGACGTTGGCTTCCACCTTCGCGATCACCTGCACGAGGTCGTCCTTCGCGTGCACCGTCAGCGGCGATCCGCCCGCCACCGCGCAGCCCGTGAGCTCCGGGCTCGGGCTAGCGCTGGTGCCTGTGCAGGTGATCACCGAGCTCGAGGGCGAGGGGGCGCTCGTGTCCTCGTAGGCGCCCGCCACGATCTGCTCGGGCGAGCCCGCGCCGCCCAGGGTGGAAACGGGGATGGTGGCCCCTTCCCCGCCCGTGGG
>DATJVV010000214.1:0-4926 GCA_035501635.1 Solirubrobacteraceae bacterium
AGATCACGGGCCTCGCGGCCAACAGCACCTACCACTTCGCGCTGCAGGCGCGAAACGCCGGCGGCTCGACCACGAGCCCGGACGCCGTCTTCACCACCACCAGAGCCGTCGGCGTGGTGACCCCCTACCCGTCCATCAGCGGCGTGCCCGGGGTGGGCGAGCGCCTGTACTGCAACCCCGGCGTGCCCAGCGGCGCCGCCGCCACGATCGCCTACTCCTGGGTGCGGGACTCCACGCCGATCGCCAAAGCCACGAGCTCCGCCTACAAGGTCCAGAGCGCCGACGCCAAGCACCACCTCCAGTGCCTCGTCACCGCCACCGACGCCGCCGGCAGCGTCACCGGACACAGCGCCTTCGTGGCCGTGCCCGCCACCGGCATCGTGGCGGCCGCCGGGGAGACGCGGATCGCGCGGCTGAGCTCGAGCGGCGCGGTCCTCAGCATCCCGGTCACCTGCTCCCCACAGGCCGCGGGCGGCTGCGCGATCGCGATCCGCGTGACCGTGACCCAAACGGTGCGCGTGGGCAGGGCATCGCGCCACGTCACGCTGAGGCTGGCCGGCGGCGCAACGCACATGGCCCGCGCCCAGAAACGCACGATCAAGCTCACGCTCGACACCGCCGGACGCAGACTGCTGGCCAAGCGCCACGTCCTGCGCGTGAAGATCGAAGTGCGGGGCACGGTGATCGGCGCGCTGCAGGCGAGGCTCGCCAGCACCTCGCTGACGATGCGCGCGAGCGCCGCCCGCCCCGCCACGCGCTCCTCCGGACACGCCGCCGCGCGGACATCCGGGCGCGCCGGCCGCCACCGCCGTTGACCCGGAGGACGCCACTGCGCCGTCGCGGGCGCCTCGGCCTCGCGCTGATGACGCTCGCGCTGGCGCTGGGCGCCGCGCTCGGGAGCTCCGCGCGGGCCGGCGCCGCCGGGCTCGCCCCCACCCCCTACATGGGCTGGGACACCTACTTCGCCTTCGGCCCCCGTTTCAGCGAGTCCACCGTGCTCGAACAGGCCAGCACGCTGATCCAGAGCGGCCTGCCCCGCGAGGGCTATCGCTACGTGTGGCTGGACGTGGGCTGGTGGCAGGGCCGGCGCGACAGCCACGGCCAGATCGAGCTCAGCCACAGCCAGTGGCCCCATGGCATGCGCTGGCTCACCGAAACCCTGCACGCGGCCGGCCTGAAGGTGGGCCTCTACACCGACGCCGGCCGCGAAGGCTGCGGCGGCAAGACGCAGGGCAGCTACGGCCACTACCAGCAGGACGTGAACACCTTTGCCGCCTGGGGCATCGACGCCGTGAAGGTGGACTTCTGCGGCGGCGTGCGCATGAAGCTCAACCCCCGCGGCGCCTACACCGCCATCCACCGGGCGATCCTCCACGACTCCCCCCGCCGGCCGATGCTGCTCTCGCTCTGCGACTTCCTGGAACCGGGCCAGTACAAGGGCGAACCGGCCTTCGAAGGCTCCGCCTTCTCGATCTACGCCTTCGGGCCCAGCGTGGGCAACAGCTGGCGCACCGACACCGACGTGGGCTCCCCCGACCACGTGCTCTTTCCAACGGTGCTGCGCAACCTCGACGCCGACGCGACCTCGCCGCTCGCCGCCGGCCCGGGCCACTGGAACGACCCCGACTACCTCGCGCCCGACCAGAGCCTGACCGCGGCCCAGTTCCAGACGCAGTTCAGCATGTGGGCGATGCTCGCGGCGCCGCTGATGCTCAGCGAGAACCTCGCCACGATGTCCACCGCCACCCGCGAAACGCTCACCGACGCCGAGGTGATCGCCGTCGACCAGGATCCCGCGGGCATCCAGGGCACGCTGCGCTCCTCCAACGGCAACGCCCAGGTGTGGGCCAAGCCGCTCAGCGACGGCTCCCGGGCGATGGCCCTGCTCAACCGCGGCTCCACCCCGCTGAGCATCTCCACGAGCGCCCGCGCCGTGGGCATGCCGGCCGCCGGCAGCTACACGCTGCGCAACCTCTGGACCCACACCGGCGAAACCACCGCCGGCGCGATCTCGATGCAGGTGCCCGGCGAATCCACCGTGCTGCTGCGCCTCAGCGCGGGGTAGCGCCCATCACGCCACGCCCGGCGCGGAACTGGCGCCCGGGCTGCCCAGGCCGCCGCCCGCGGCCGCGAGCTGGGACCCCTCCCCGTCCGCGCGCCGGTATTCGGCCAGCAACCGCTCCTCGTCGTCCCTGCGCGGGAACATCAGGAACACCAGCACCGCCCCCGCCAGCACCGCCACGATCCCAGCGGTGTAGGCCCAGTCGGCGCCGGAGAGGAAGGAGGCCTTGGCGCCGGCGATGATCTGCGTGGAGTAGTGGGGATACTGCTGCGCGGTGGCCGCGGCGCTGGAGAAGGACTTCTCCAGCTCGCCTTCCACGCCGCTGGTGATGTGAGCCCCGTTGGGCGATGCGGCGATCGTGGCGGCCACCGCCGAGGCATAGCCGGCGGTGAGCAGCGCGCCGAGGATCGACTGCATGATCGCGCCGCCGAGGTCGCGCTGCAGATCGGCCGTGCCGGAGGCCATGCCGGCGCGCCTGACCGGCACCGATCCGGTGAGCGAATGCGAGGCGGGCGTGCCCGCGAAGCCCACGCCCACGCCCACGAAGGCGTAGCCCAGGCCCACGGGCCAGTAGGAGATGTGGTCTTCCCAGAGGATCAGCATCGTCAAAAAGCCCAGCAGGCAGAAGGCATAGCCGGTGAGCAGCGTGAAGCGCGACCCGCGCGCCTCCACCAGCCTGGCCGAGCGCGGCGCCGCGATCACCATGCCCACGGCGCCGGGCAGGATCGCAAGGCCCGCGTCCAGCGTGGAGTAGCCGAGCACGTTCTGCAGGAACTGCTGGCCCACGAACATCGCCGCCATCAGCGAGCCGAACACGATGATGCCCGCGCAGGCCGCCACCCAGAAGATCCGCCGGCCGGCGACGCTCAGGTCATACAGCGGGTTGCCCGCCCGCAGCTGGCGCACCGCGAACGCGATCACCGCCGCCCCCGCGATCGCCACCAGCCCCAGCACCAGCGAGCCCCTGTCGGGCACCGCCGCGAAGTTGATCGCGAGGATCAGCGCCGCCACGAACACCACCGACAGCACCCCGCCGAGGTTGTCCACGGGATCGGCGGTCTCGTTGACGTGGCTGGGCACGAGGCGGATCGCCATCACCAGCGCCACCAGCGCCAGCGGCAGCGTCACGAGGAACACCGAGCCCCAGTCGAAGTGCTCGAGCAAAGCGCCGGAGACCAGCGGGCCCAGCGCGGAGATCGCACCGCCGAGGCCCGACCACAGCGCGATCGAGCGCGTGCGCGCAGGCCCGGACCACAGGGCGGTGATCAGGGCGAGCGTCGTGGGAAAGGCCATGCCGGCGGACAGGCCCCCGAGAAGGCGCCCTGCGATCAGCACCCCGATCGAGCCCGCCAGGCCGGCCATCAGGCAGGCGGGGATCGACAGGGCCATGCCGAGCACCAGCATCAGCTTGCGCCCGTAGCGATCCCCCAGCGCGCCGAGGTAGAGCACCGAGGCGGCCAGGCCCAGCGAGTAGGACACCGCGACGAGGTCCAGCGCGGTCTGGGAGGCGTCGAAGGCCTTGCCGATCGAGGGCAGCGCCACGTTGGCCACCGCCAGGTTGAGATTGGCGACCCCCGCGACCAGGATCAGCGCGCCGAGCACCAGCTTCGGGCGGGCCGGCCCCGTCGAGGGCTCGACCTGCGCACCCCCCGTCGCTGGCGCGGAGCCGGCCAGCGTCAGGTCCCGATTTCGAGCGCCACGAGCATCGTGAAGAGGGCCGCCACCGCGAACAGCGGCAGCTGGACGCCCGCCAGCAGCGCCACGTGCTCTTCAAGTCCCTCGAGGCCCACCAGCCCGCCGCCCTCGTGGTCGGATGTCAGGCCGGCCGCCGCCACCGCCATCGCCAGCACGCCCAGCACGCCCAGCCCGCAGGCCACCCAGGCCAGCGTGGCGGGGTTGGTGCCCACGATCACGTAGATCGCCAGCAGCGCGAAGCCGCCCACCCCGGCGATCGCCTGCACCGCCAGCGAGCCGCGCCCGAGCGCGGCGCCGCCTCCCAGCGGAAGCGCCAGGGCCGCGATGAGCAGCCAGATCACGATCGCCAGCCATTCCATCTCAGATCGCTCCGAACACTATCCGCCGGAGAGGAGGTCGCGCTTGGCGGCCGCGAACTCCTCGTCGCTGAGCGATCCCGCGGCGTGCAGCGCGGCGAGGCGCTCCAGGCGCTCCACGGGGTCGGCGCCGCCGGAGCCGCCCGCGCCCGCCCCGCCGTGGCCCTCCTCGCCATGGCGCGCCGAGTGCAGGCTCGCGCGACCGCGCTCGATGGAGCCCCGCAGTCCGCTCATGCCCCGGCGCAGCACGTCCGCGCCCCCCACGTATTGCGCGTCGGGGAACTCGAGGGCGGTCTGGCGGCGCAGCATCTGCATGCCGAACAGCGAGAGCACGCTGATCAGCAGGATGCCCGTCAGTTTCTGGGTGGCGGGAATCGGACCCCAGGCGAAGAGGATCAGCAGCGCCACCGCCACCACGCCGAAGGAGATGTCGGGGCGCTCGCGCAGGTAGGGGGCGATCGCGCGGCGGGTGGCGATCGCCCAGCGTGTGCCCCCGGCGAGCAGGCCCGCGAGCACCACCACCACGCCGATGAAGATCAACCCGTCGGCCACGTCCACCAGCACGCTGGTGCCGATCGACCAGGCGGCGCTCGCGGCCGGGCGCACGGCTTCGGTGGTGGCGAGCGTGTCGACCACCTTCGAGCCCACGATCGAGCGCGCCACCAGCACCACCAGCGCCGCGCCCACGCACACCAGGCCGACGTTCACGAGCGTGCGCGCCCGCCGCCCGCGCGCCAGCGCCAGGGCGCCGCCGAACAGCAGCAGCACCAGCAGCGGCAGCAGCACCGCGAGGCTGCGCAGCACCCGCACGGC
>DATJVV010000215.1:0-8236 GCA_035501635.1 Solirubrobacteraceae bacterium
CGCCGCTCACCCGCGCCCAACCCGCCCGCAGGCCCCCGATCCGCACCGTCAGCGCTCCCTCCGCGCCTTCCAGTTCGCCCGCGTCCAGCGCCAGGATCGCCAGCTGGCGACCAACATCCGCGAGCGTCAGCGAAGCCGCCCGCAGGGTCCGTCCGGGCCGCCCCGGTTGGCCCGCGGGAGCCGGCACCGCCGAGAGCCGCGGCGGCGCCACGGGAGAGAGGCCGATCAGCTCCAGCAGCTGGCGGGCGTTCCCGCACGGAACGATCGCCGCCGGCTTGAACAGCGCCTGCAGGGCCTTCGCCGCGCAGCCGCTGAGGTCGCTCCCGAGCACCGAGTGTCCCACGTCGGGCACCACCAGCAGGTGCGAGCCCGGGATCGCCGCCGCCACTTCCCGCGCCCCCGACGTGGGCGTCCGCAGGTCCTGCGAGCCCGAGAGGATCAGCGTGGGAACGCCCGGCAGGCTCGCCCGCGACGGCCCCGGCGCGGGCGCATCGTAGGGCCAGTACGCGCACGTGGACATGTCGCTCAGCGCCAGCGCCTCGCCCGTCCCGAAGGGCGCGAACGCGCTTGCCGGCAGCCCTCGCAGGGCGGCCTCCGCTTCCGCCAGCCGCTTGGCCGGCGATGCCGAGCGGCTCCAGGGGAACAGCTGCTCTTCGCAGGTGGTGGCCAGGTACAAAGGTGTGTCGAAGCTCTCGCTCGGGCTTTCCCCTTCCGCTTCCCCGCCCCCCTCCGACGCCAGCCGCACCAGCCGCGCCAGCGCCGCGCTGTCCCCCCGCGAGGCCGACCGCACCGCCGCCGGGAATTCCGCGCGCAGGATCGGGTCCAGATCCCCCTCCAGCAGGATGTCCAGCAGCTCCTCCCCAGACACTCGCACCCTGTGCCTGTGTCCGTCCCCGTCGATCCAGCGCCCCGCGATCGAGCCCGCGCCGATGCCACGCACCAGCCGGTCCAGGTCACGCACCGATTCGGGCGTGATGTGCCGGCAGGCCCGTGCGACGCACAGCTGGCGCAGCACCCGCGGGATCGCCGCGAACGTCGGCCTCCCCAGCGGTTCCGGGCCGTCGGGCGGCACAACCGAGTCCAGCACCAGCGCCGACACGTGCCCCGGGTAGGCCTGCGCGTAGCGCTCGGCCACCTTGGTGCCGTAGGAGGTGCCGTACAGCACGAGCTTTTCATAGCCCCCCGCCTGACGGATCGCCTCGATGTCCGCCACGGTCTCAGCGGTCGTGTAGAGGCTCCGGGAGGAGCCGATCTGAGCCGCGCATTCCGCCACCTCGGGGCCGGTTGGCCCCCCGGCGGAGAGTTCAAAGCGATGGCAGGACAGCGGGCCGGAGAGGCCGATGCCGCGCTGGTCGAACACGATCAGGTCCCGCGTGGAGAGGATCGGCCCGAGCAGCTGCAGGAACTGTTCGGCGAACGGGATCGCCGCCTGTCCCGGCCCGCCCGCCAGCGCGATCACCGCTTCCCTTGCGCCCCCCACCGGCGCGAGATGCCGGCGCATCGCCAGCGTGATCGTCCCCGCCCGCGCCCCCGAGGGGTCAAGCGCCACCGTGAGATGCCCGCACGCGAAGTCGTTGCTGTCCCCGCACACCCTCCACGCGATCTGCGCCCCCGCCGGGGCCGCCAACACAAGGCAGGCGCAGGCCGCCAGGAGCAGGGCGGCGGCGCACAGGCTCCGGGCGGGTGCTCGCACAGCTCGAATCTAGCGGACCCCGCGCGCGAGTCGGGCGATGGGGCGGGGGCGAGTGGGGAGGGGCGCGGGGACAGCGCGATAGGGTGCGGCCGTGGCCGGCGAACGTCAGTGCGTGAACGCCCCCACCGCCCCCGCGGCGGTCGGTCCCTACAGCCACGCGGTGATGCACGGCGACCCGGACGGCGGCGGCCTGCTCTTCTGCTCGGGCCAGATCCCCCTCGATCCCGCCACCGGGGAGCTCGTGGGAGAGACCGCCGCCGAGCAGGCCCGGCGCTGCCTGGAGAATTTGCGGGCGGTGTGCGAGGCCGCCGGCACCAGCCTCGCGCGGGCGCTGAAGCTCACCGTCTACATGACCGACCTGGGCGAGTTCGCGGCCGTCAACGAGGTGTACGCGTCGTTCTTCGCCGACAGTGAGCCTCCCGCGCGGGTGGCCGTGCAGGTCGCGGGCCTGCCCAGGGGGGCCTACGTGGAGATCGACGCCACCGTGGCGCTGTAGTCCTCGCCCTCGGCGGGCTCGATGCTGCGCAGGGCGCGCGTGAGCAGCTCGTGCAGCGTGCGGCGCTCGTCGGCGTCCAGCGCTTTGAGCACGTCGTCCTCGATCGCTCCCTGGGCCCGCTCGGCGCCGCTCAGGGCTCTGCGGCCCGCCGGCGTGATCCGCACGAGGTGACGACGCCGGTCGCTGGGATCGCGCAACCGAGTGGCGAAGCCCAGCTCCTCCAGCTCGTTCAGCAGCAGCACCACGTTGTTGGCGTCCATGCAGAAAGCTTCCGCGAGGTCCTGCTGGGGGCAGCTGTCGTGGTCGTTGACGTAGCTCAGCGCCACCAGATGGCGCAGGTGCATGCCCAGGCTCTGCTCGCCGCTGCGCCTGTACACCTGCTTGGCCAACCGGCTCAACAGGACCGCCGAGCCCGGCGCACAGGCGCACTCGCGATCCTTGGTCATGTCCGGAAGTCTATACCTCATCCTCATCAAAGCATCAATCGTCACATTATCAGCGATTGTTGATTTTCTATAGATCATCCTTGCCATATGGATGGTACATGCTATGGTGTGCGACTCCAGGAGAGACCGCAGGAAGGAGTGGCATGAGCACCGCGACCCGGCAGACCACTGAGAGGCGCGCCCCCGACACCGCGGCGGCGCACACCGCCGCGCCATCCACCCGCGAGGATGGGGCCGCGGCGCCCGGCGCCCGGGAGCGCAGGCGTTGGATCGCGCTGGGGGTGCTCTGCCTGGGCCAGCTGATGATGGTGCTGGACGCCACCATCGTGAACGTGGCGCTGCCCTCCATCCAGAAGGAACTCGGCTTCAGCCAGGGCAACCTCACCTGGGTGATGAACGGCTACCTCATCACCTTCGGCGGCTTCCTGCTGCTCGCGGGCCGCATGGGGGACCTGGTGGGACGCAAGAAGGTGTTCCTCGCCGGCCTCGTCCTATTCACCGCCGCCTCCATGCTCTGCGGGGTCTCCGACAGCCAGGGCATGCTGATCGGGGCCCGGCTCCTGCAGGGCGTGGGCGGGGCCGTGGCCTCGGCGGTCATCCTCGCGATCATCGTCACCGAGTTCCCGCGGGCCCGCGAGCAGGCCAGAGCGATGGGCATGTACGCCTTCGTGTCCGCCGGCGGCGGCTCCATCGGACTGCTCGCCGGCGGCGCCCTCACCCAATCGCTCTCCTGGCACTGGATCTTCTTCGTCAACGTCCCCATCGGCGTGCTGACCCTCGTACTCGGCTGGCTGCTGATCGAGGAGAACGAGGGCATCGGCCTGGCCGGCGGCGTGGACGTGATCGGCTCCTTCCTGATCACGCTAGCGACCATGCTCGGCGCCTTCGCGATCGTGAAGTCCACCGAATACGGACTTCTCTCCGCCCGCACCCTCGCCATCGGCGGCGCCTCCCTGGCACTGCTCGGCGCCTTCCTCGCGCTCGAGGCCCGTGTGGCCAACCCGATCATGCCCCTGCGCATCCTGCGCCTGCGCATGCTCATGGGCTCGAGCCTCGTGCGCGGCCTGCTCGTCACCGGCATGTTCTCCGCCTTCTTCCTCGGCTCCCTCTACCTCGAGAAGGTGCTCGGCTACGACGCCATCCAGACCGGCCTCGCGTTCATGCCCCTCACGATCTCCATCGCCGTGCTCTCCATGGGCGTCTCCGCCGCGCTGATCGAGCGCTTCGGCGGCCTCCCCGTGCTCGTGGCCGGCCTCTCGGCCATCGTCGTGGGCCTGCTCGCGCTCGCCGGCCAGGGCGTGCACGCGAGCTACTTCCCCGGCCTGTTCCTCGCCTTCCTCGCGCTCGGCCTCGGCGCCGGCGCCTCCTTCCTGCCGCTGCTCACCATGGGCATGTCCGACGCCCCCAAGCGCGACGTCGGCCTGGCCTCGGGCATCGTCAACGTGTCCGTGCAGCTGTTCGGCGCCATCGGCCTCGCCACCCTGGGCACCATCGCCACCGACCACTCCAGGTCCCTCGCCGCCAGCGGCCACTCGCTGGCCAGCGCCCTCACCGGCGGCTACCACCTCGCCTACACCGTCGGCGCCATCTGCGTCGCCGGCGGCATCCTCGCCTCCCTGCTGATCCTGCGCCGCCCCGGCGGTCCCGTGGGCGAAGAGACCCAGGAGCGCGAGGCCGAGCGCGATCCGGAGACCATGCCCGCCCCGCAGCCCGCCTGATCACGAACCCCGCAATGCCGCCCGCCGGATCTTGCCGCTCGCGGTCTTCGGCAGGTCGGCCACGAAGTCCACGATGCGCGGGTACTTGTACGGGGCCGTGTCCCGCCTGACGTGCTCCTGCAACTCCCGCGCCAGCTCCGCAGAGGGAGGCGTGCGCTCGGGGTCTCGCAGCACCACCACGGCCCGCACCACCGCGCCCCGCTCCTCGTCGGGCGCCGCCACCGCCGCCGCCTCCGCCACCGCGGGATGAGACACCAGCGCCGACTCCACCTCGAAGGGCCCGATGCGATAGCCCGCCGAGACGATCACGTCATCCCCCCGCCCCTCGAAGTACAGCCAGCCCTCCCGCTCGTGCACCCGATCGCCCGTGTGCCAGCGACCCTGGGCGCGGCGGTCCTCGATCTCCCACGAGCCCTCCCCGGTCCGCCGGACCTGCTCGTGCAGATAGCCCAGGAAGAAGGTCGGCACCGTGAGGGGATCGGCGGTGAGCTCGCCCTCGCGCACCTCCAGCGCCACCCCCGGCAGCGCCCTTCCCATCGACCCCGGCCGCGCCGCCTCACCGAGGGGCACACCCGTCAACTGCCCCGTCTCCGTCTGGCCGTAGCCGTCGCGGATCTCCAGGCCCGTCACCTCCCGCCACGCCCCCAGCACCTCCGGGTTCAGCGCCTCCCCCGCCGCCACCATCCCCCGCAGGTCGGGAAACGGGCGCAGGGTGGTCCGCTTGGCGATCACCCGGTACTCCGTGGGCGCCATGCACAGCACGTTCACCCGCTCGCTCTCCAGCAGCGCAAGCCGCTCGTGGGGGTCGAAGCGCGCATCGTGCAGGAGCGCCGCCGCGCCCGCGAGCCACGGGGCGATGAACACGTTGCGCGCCGACTTCGACCAGCCGCTCGCCGCCGTGCACCACACCAGCTCCCCCTCCCGGGGCCCCAGCCAGTGGCCGGCCTGCAGGCGCTGGCCCAGCAGGTAGCGCTGGGCGTGCAGCACCGCCTTGGGCTCTCCGGCGGTGCCGCTCGTGAAGGTGATCAGGCACGGGTCATCCGCGCTCAGCTCCACCGCCGGGGCCGGGTCGGCGGCGTACAGGTCCTCGTCGGGCACGTACAGCACGTCTGTCCCCGGGGGGCCGCTCGCAACGGCATCGTCCATTGCGATCGCATGACCCGCGCGCGCGTACGCGCGCGCGCGCGGGCCCCCCGTTTTCAAAACATCCTCCCCGCCACCGAGCGCCCGCTCGAGCTCCCGCCGATTTCGCTCGTCCGCGATGATCAGGGACGGCCGGGCGACGCGCAGGCGCAGGCGCAGGTCCTTCGCGCGCAGCTGCTCGGTGCAGGGCAGCACCACGGCGCCCAGGCGAAAGCAGGCGAGCATCGCCAGCACCCAGTCGGGGCGGTTGCCGATGAGGGTCATCACCACGTCGCCGCGCCCCACGCCCCGAGCGCGCAGGGCGCTCGCCAGACGGGCGGCGCGATTGGCCAGCTCGCCGAAGGTCCATTCGCGGCGGGCGCCCTCCCGTGAGAGCTCCACCAGGGCCAGGCGGGAGGGCGGGGCGGCGTCGAGGATGTCCCGGGCGAAGTTCACGCAGGTATTCTCCCGGTATCAGCCCCAAGGACCGCCCACGGAGCCGCAGGGACGCCCGCGGACGGGACGAGGACGACCCCGACCTCCCGGAGGAGCGCAGATCGCGATGGCCGTAGCCGCCGAGCCCAACACCGATATGACCGACGAGCAGAAGGCGATCACCGAGATGGTGCACCAGTTCGTCGATGAGCAGATCCTGCCCAGCGCCGAGCACTACGACCACGAGGACTCCTTCCCGGAGCCGATCGTGGAGCAGATGAAGGAGCTGGGGCTGTTCGGCGTGACGATCCCCGAGGAGTACGGCGGGATGGGCCTCGACCTCACGACCTACGCGATGATCGTGGAAGAGCTCTCGCGGGGCTGGATCTCGATCTCGGGAGTCATCAACACCCACTTCATCGGCTCCTACCTGCTGATGAAGTTCGGCAGCGAGGAGCAGAAGCAGAACTACCTGCCGCGCATGGCCACGGGAGAGATCCGGGCCGCCTTCTCCCTCTCCGAGCCCGAGCTCGGGTCCGACGTGCAGGCGATCAAAACCTCCGCCAAGAAGGCCGACGACGGCAACTACGAGATCAACGGCCAGAAGATGTGGGTGACCAACGGGCTGCTCTCCTCGCTGGTGTTCGTGCTCGTGAAGACCGACCCCGAGGCCGAGCCGCGCCACCGGGGGTTCACGTGCTTCATCGCCGAGAAGGAGCCGGGGGCGAGCGAGAACACGGGGAGCTTCGCGGGCCTGAACGTTCCGCCGAAGATCAAGAAGCTCGGCTACAAGGGGGTGGAGTCCACGGAGCTGGTGTTCGACGGCTACCGCTGCCCCGCGGAGAACATCCTCGGCGGCGAGCGGGAGGGCCTGAACAGGGGCTTCGCGCAGATGATGGACGCCCTGGAGGTGGGCCGCGTGAACGTGGCGGCGCGGGGCGTGGGCATCGCGCAGCGGGCCCTGGAGCTGGCCCTGCGCTACTCCCAGGAGCGAAAGACCTTCGGCAAGCCGATCGCCCAGCATCAGGCGATCCAGTTCAAGCTCGCCGACATGGCCACCCAGGTGGAGGCCGCGCGGCTGCTCACGCGGCGGGCGGCGCGCCTGAAGGACGCGGGCGAGCGCTCGGACCTGGAGGCGGGGATGGCCAAGCTGTTCGCCTCCGAGGCGGGCCGCTTCTGCGTGGAGGAGTCCTTCCGCATCCACGGTGGCTACGGCTACTCCAAGGAGTACGAGATCGAGCGTCTCTACCGGGACGCGCCGCTGCTGCTGATCGGCGAGGGCACGTCCGAGATCCAGCGCATGGTGATCGGCCGCAAGCTCCTGCAGAGACACAGCCTCTAGAATCAGTCAACTGTCTGGCAGCTCTTCCTGACAGGGGGAGGAGCGGGAAGGGTATGGCCGAATGGCGGATGACGCGAAGGCGCTGATCGAACTTGCGGTGCGCAGGTTCATCGGCGAAGTGCCCGCGCTGGAGCCGATCAAGCTCGTGGTGGCGGTTGAACTGAGGGGCAGGGGAGACGTGCAGCACTTCCGCCTGGAGATGCCCGGGGTGAAGGTCACCAAGGGCCCCGCCGCGGACGCGCGCGTGCGGGTTGACATGAGACGGGAGTTCTTCAACGTGATGGCCCGCGAAGGCAAGGTGCCCGACTGGGTGGAGGCCTTCACCTACGGCCAGGCCAAGTGCTCGGGGCCCGAGCAGATCCTGCGGCTGATCGAGAACGTGGTGGAGCGCCAGCAGGAGCGACAGCGGGTGCGCCGGGCGCGACGTCCCTAATGATATGCCGTCAACTGCTGCGCCAGAAACGCGAGGGAGGCGAGCAGGAACAGGCACATGACGATGAGGGAGAGATTTTCGTTCATGTGCGGGGCCAGAACCTCCTCGTGCACAGGATAGGGGACGCGGGAGCTAGACGAGCAGCGCGTCGTTGTCGTAGAGCTTGACGATCCTCACCGGATGACTGGGATCGGACTCCACGGCGTCCAGGCACAGGCGGCAGAGGACGCACTCGTCGAGGTTGCTCTGGACCAGCTCCAGCTTTCCCTGGGAGTCCTGGGTGAAGATGTCGACCGGGCAGGCTTCGGTGAGTCTGGCGGCGAGGGTCGGGTCGGCGGCGGTGGCGTCGTCGACCTCGACGGCGACGAAGGTGCCATCGGCCCTCACGCCCGGCCTCCGACGCCGGCGGGCACGCCGATCTTCTCGGCGATCATCCCGGGGATGTCCTCGATGCGCTCGGCCACCGCGATGCCTGCCTGGGCGAGGCGGGCGATCTTCTCGGAGGCGGTGTCGGCCTTGCCTTCCACGATGGTGCCCGCGTGGCCGAAGCT
>DATJVV010000216.1:0-5797 GCA_035501635.1 Solirubrobacteraceae bacterium
GGCGATGCTTACGCCGTAACGCTGCCGCGTCCGGAACGGGACGCGTATTCCTCGAGCGTCACGCGCGCGTCGTCGCGTCCGAGGATGCTGATGAACACCGCCACGAAGGCGATGCCGAAGACGAGGATCTCGGTCACGCACATGCTGGCGCCGGCGATGCGCTGGTCGGTGATCGCCGACATGCCGAACGCTCTCGGGGCGCTCGCGTAGAGCGAGTACTGGGTGCTGGCCATCCACGTAAGCGGCAGGCACACCGCGGCGCTCGCCACGCGCGTGAAGCCCAGCAGCGCCAGGCGCTCCCCGTTGGGCCGCAGGCGAGCGCGAGGGAGGGGATCGACGATCAGCCACCACATCGCCAGGCCCGTGTAGAAGAGGGTGGCGTGCTCGAGGGCGTGCACCAGCGAGTGCTGGGCCGCGAAGTCGAACATCGCCGGGATCGCCCAGATCCAGGTGGCCAGGGCCCACAGCGGCACCGCCACCCACGGCGATGTCAGACGGGCGATCAGCCTGCCCGACCGTCCCGAGGGGGCGAGCGCGAGCATCGCCTCGCGCGAGAGACCGAGGGGCAGCACCGGGGCGCGCAGGCCGAGCACCAGCAGGGCCGGCGCGATGTCCGAGAGCAGCACGTGCTGCATCATGTGCGCCGAGAGCAGATAGCGATCGCCGATCGCGTCAAGCGGTGAGAGCAGGGCGATCGCGAGCACGGCGAGGCCCGCCGCATATGGTGCCCAGTGCCCGGCGCCGGGGGCCGAGGTGGACGAGCGGGCCTTGGCTCGCAGGTAGACCCGCCGGTAGACGACGGCGGCGCCCACCAGGGCCAGGATCACAACGGGGTTCCAGCTCCAGGAGCCCCAGCCGGGCACCGAGCTCATGCGCTCCTCCGTGCGGCTGCGCCGTTCGCCGCCGCGCGGTGTGAGAGAAGGACCTCTTTCATGCGCGGCGCATCCTATCGTTTTCCTCCTCCGTCAACACTCGACGAGTCGCGGTGGTGGCGCACCAGCAGGCGATTCCCGCCGTATGCGCCCGTGCTAGGTTGCGGTTGTGCTGCGGGCGATGACGCGGCGAGCGCCAGCGGTTGTCACGGCGGCCACGGTGGCTGTGGCTGTGCTGGCGCTGCTCGCGCCGATGCCGGCGCTTGGCGGCCAACCCATTGGCACCGGCGCGCCGTCAGCGGGGACTCCGTTCGCGGGGACTCCGAGCACAGGCACCGCTCAGCAAACGGTGAGCGTCCCCCACAGCCGGCCCGCCGGCGGGTCCGTTGCGGTGTCGATGCCTCCGGTGGGCCTCTCGATCGAGTACTCGGTGCTCGCCGAATATCTCGGTTCGGGGGCCTGTCCGCCGCAGGGGCTGGTGGAAGTCCTCCAGCGCCTCGGCTCTCCGCCGTTGGCTTTGGCGGGCGACAGCCAGGACATGACGGCGCCGAGTGGCGCGCTATCCGAAGCGCCCGCCTCCTGGGAAGCGGCCACCCTCTACCCGCTGCCGGCGGCCTTCTGGAGTCAGCTGCACTGCCTGCTGAGCGCCACGCACGATCCCCTGGCGGCCGGCGTGAACGCTGAGCGGGGCGCTCTCGGATGGGCCCAGCAGATCGTGGCGGGGGCGCAGAGCGCAGCCACGAACGGCCTGGAAGTGTCGATCGGCAACGAGCCGGACCTCTACGACCTACCCGACTATGCCTCGCTGGCCAGCAGGCCCGTGGGCGAAGACGTCGCCGCGGTGAACCTCTACCTGCAGATTGCCTCCCACCTGCGCCAGTCGATCGCCGGGGCTGCCCTGATCGGCCCGGAACTGGCGGTGGCCTCGCGCTGGCGGGGGCAACTGCCGCGGGTGATATCTCAGCTCGGCCTGCGGACGGTGGGCGTACACGAGTACCCGCTCAGCGCATGCGCCAGCTCCCGTGCGGTGACCCTGCACGGCCTGCTCTCCGCCTATGCGGCGAACGCGGTGCGGAAACTGGCCTGGGTGGTGGCGGACGCGAACGCCGCGCGTGTGCCGGCGATCCTCTCGGAGGTCAATTCCGCCTCGTGTGGCGGCGTGGCGGGCGTGTCGGATCGTCCGGCGGCGGGGGTGTGGGCGGTGCGCTTCGTGCTCTCGGCCCTGAAGACGGGCTTTCGCGAGGTTCGCTTCCACCTCAGCGGCGGCGCCTACGACCCGTTCGTGATGCGCGCCGGCGCCGTGCTCGAACGTCCGCTCGAGAGCGCCCTGGTGGCGTTGAACCGATGGCTGCCGGTGGGCGCCACGGTGCAGAGCCTCGCCGGCGTGCACGGCCTGGTGGCCACCTCGGTGAGCTCGCCGGGAAGCGTCGCGGAGTTGATTCTCGACAACGAGACCCCCCACCGGCAGGTCGCCAAGCTCGTGGGCTCCCTGCCGGTGAAGGTCGAAGCGCTCGCGCCCGCCCATGCGGGCATTCGCGGCGGCACCCTCACGCCCCGCCATGGCCGGCTTCGTCTCAGGGTGGCTCCGAACACGGTGCTGGTGCTCGGCGCCTGAGCGCTCGTCGGTCGCTCGCGAGATAGGGTCTTGCGCGATGGACGACCGCGTGCTGCTCCTCTCCTGGGAGTACCCACCCGTGATCGAGGGCGGCCTGGCGCGTCATGTGCGCAAGCTGGCCGAGGCCCTCGTGCGACAGGGCGTGGAGGTGGATGTGCTCACCCGCCGCCCGGCGGGCGCGGCCGGCGAGGGCGTGGAGCCCGTGGAGGGCTGCGAGGGGCTGACGGTGGAAGAGCGCGGGGGCGTGAGCGTGTTCCGGGTGCCCGAGCCGGGCTGGCCGCGCGATCTGGACCGGTTCGTCGCGTGGGTGAGGCAGATGAACGAGGACATGCTCAGGGCGAGCCTCGCGCTCGCGGAGGAGCGCTCTTACGGGCTGGTGCACGGACACGACTGGCTCGTGGCCGAGGTGGCGTCCGAGCTCGCCCAGCGGCTGGGGGTCGCCTATGTGACCACCATCCATGCCACCGAGCACGGGCGTCACCAGGGCTGGGTGCAGGACCAGCCTCAGGCGCACATCCACTCGGTCGAGCGCTGGATGGCGCGGCGTGCGGACGCGGTGATCGTGTGCTCGCACTACATGCGCGGCCATGTGGCCGACATCTTCGGCATCGACGAGCGACGGGTGGTGGTGATCCCCAACGGCATCGACCCCAGCGACCTGCAACCGGTGGAGGATCTCGCGGCGCTGCGCGCCCAGTTCGCCACGCCCTCCCAGCAGCTCGTGCTGCTGGTGGGCAGGCTGGTCTACGAGAAGGGCTTTCAGCTCGCCCTGGATGCCCTGCCGGGCGTGATCGAGGAGGTTGGGAACGTGCGCTTCCTGGTGGCGGGCTCGGGCACGCACGAGGCGGAGCTCAAGGCGCAGGCGACGCGTCTGGGCCTGATGGACCACGGCGTGTTCCTCGGCTGGATCGGCGACGACGCCCTGCATTCCCTCTACCGGATCGCCGATCTGTGCGTGATTCCCTCGCTGTATGAGCCCTTCGGCCTGGTGGCACTGGAGGCGATGGCCTCGGGCTGCCCGTGCATCGTGGCCGACACGGGCGGCCTGCGCGAGGTGGTGCCGCCGGGCGAGCGGGTTGGCTTGCGCTTCAACGGCGGCGACGCCGAGCACCTGGGGGTGATGATCGAGCGCCTGCTCGTGGACAGCCAGCTGCGCGATCGCCTCGTCACCGAGGCCTCCGAGCACGTGCTGAGCTTCGACTGGGATGACATCGCGGTGCGCACACAGACGGTTTACAGTGATCTGCGGGTCGCAAACCGCGAAGGCGAGGGGGTCAGACGGGGATGAGCGTGCTCGAAGGCTTGATGCAGGACTTTCCGCTCACGGTCCATCACATCCTGCACCGCATCCGCGCCTGCCATCCCCGGGGAGAGGTGGTCACGCTCGGCGAGGGCGGTGCGCGAACGCGCGTGAGTTATGGCGAGAGCGCTCAGCGCATCGACCGGCTCGCCCGTGTGCTCGAGCGGCTGGGGGTGAGGCGGGGCGATCGGGTGGCCACGTTCGCCTGGAACAACCAGCGCCACTTCGAGCTCTACTTCGCGATCCCGTGCACGGGGGCGGTGTTGCACACGCTGAACATCCGCCTGTTCGACGAGCAGTTGCGGTACATCGTGCGTCACGCCGAGGATCGGGTGGTGTTCGTGGACGCCTCTTTGGTGCCGCTGCTGGCCAAGCTGGCCCCGACGCTGGAACCGGTGCGCCACTACGTGGTGATGGAGTCCGGTGGTCCCGGCGCCGCCCTGGATGAGGCCGCGCTGGCGGCGCTGCCGAACGCGCTCAGCTACGAGGAGCTCCTGCGGGAGGCCGGCGAGGGCCCCTTCGACTACCCCGACGTCGACGAGCGCGAGGCCGCCGCGCTCTGCTACACGAGCGGCACCACCGGCAACCCCAAGGGTGTTCTCTACTCCCATCGCTCCATCAGCCTGCACTCCACCGCCACCCTCATGCGCGACTCCACCGGCCTGTGCCGCGCCGACCGGGTGCTCGCGGTGGTGCCCATGTTTCACGCCAACGCCTGGGGCCTGCCTCACGGGGCGGCATTGGCGGGCGCGGACCTGATCCTGCCCGACCGTTTCCTGCAGGCCGAGCCGCTGGCCGGCCTGATCGCCGCCGAGCGCCCCACGCTGATGGGTTGCGTGCCCACGATCTTCGCGGATCTCCTGCGCCACGCCGACGAGCATCCCGACCTCGACCTCTCCTCGCTCTCCAATGCCGCCTGCGGCGGTTCGGCGGTGCCACGCCAGCTGATGCGGGACTTCGAGGAGCGCCATCGGGTGCGCATCTTCCAGGCCTGGGGCATGACCGAGACCAGCCCCGTGGCCACATACTCGCGACCGGACGAGGACGGCGAGCACGACGAGGCCTACTGGGACGACCGCGCCAAGCAGGGCCGGCCTCTGCCGTGGGTCGAGCTGCGACTCAAGGGCGAGGCAGGCGAGGAGGTCCCGTGGGACGGATCCTCCACCGGCGAGATCGAGGTGCGGGGCCCCTGGGTGGCGGCGCGCTACTTCCACGGTGCCGCCGAGGATGAGAAATTCGACTCCGGCTGGCTTCGCACCGGCGACATCGCATCGATGGACCCACGCGGCTACGTGCAGATCACCGACCGCTCCAAGGACGTGATCAAGTCCGGCGGCGAGTGGATCTCCTCGGTGGAGCTCGAGAACGAGGTCATGGCTCACCCGGACGTGCTCGAGGCGGCCGTCATCGCCAAGCCCGACGAGCGCTGGGCCGAGCGCCCCCTGTGCTGCGTGGTGCTGCGGGAGGGGTCAACCGTGCAGGCCGGGGATCTCATGGGGCATCTCGAGGGGCGCGTGGCCAAGTGGTGGATCCCGGATGAGTTCGTCTTCATCGATGAGGTTCCCAAGACGAGCGTGGGCAAGTTCGACAAGAAGGTGCTCCGCGCACACCTGGCCGAAGGCTCCCTCCGGCGAGTCCCAGCCGGCGGATAGAAGCCTCCGTGCTCAGCCGGTCTGTGAGGCGAATCAGCTCGCGGCACATTGGTCGGGGAGGGCGCTGGGCCCGCGGCCACGGGGGGCTCCTCGCGGCCGTCCCGCTCGCGGCCTCACTCGCTCTTGGAGGATGGCCGCACGAGGCCTCGACCCCCAATGGCGCGGCCCCGGCGGTGGCCGCGGGGCCGCCAGCGAGCATCGCTCCCACGCTCGGCCCGCCGATGGCTGGCCCGGTGCGCTATCGGCCAATCGGGTGCGAGCGGCGGGGGCCCGCCGTGGCCTACAGGCACGGGCCACGGCGCAAGGAGGTGGCGCTCAGCTTCGACGACGGCCCATACCCGCTCACCCCCGAGTTCGT
>DATJVV010000217.1:0-2308 GCA_035501635.1 Solirubrobacteraceae bacterium
AAGACGCCGCATCCGGGAGCCCTGGTAAGCTCAAAACCGCTTGAGTAGAGGGCTTCCGGGGAGTGCCGGAGGAGGGACTCGAACCCCCGACACGCGGATTATGATTCCGCTGCTCTAACCAGCTGAGCTACTCCGGCGGGAGGCAGCATTCTAGTGGCGCATCGCCGTGCTCCGCGCCTACCCCGGCCCCCTCAAGCTCGTGGGCGGGGTGCTCGGCCCGGTCGACCCCGAGCACTTCTCCGCCACCGGCGACTGACGAGCGTCGGCCTGCGCACGGCTAGGATCGCCTCACCGGCCATCGCCACCCACGAGCCACAGGAGCGAACGCCATGAGCGCAACCGACACCTCCCAGCAGCTGATCACCGGCGTGGACTTCGCGGCGGTGTCCACCAAAGACCTCGACCGGGCCATCGCCTTCTACAGGGACGCCCTCGGCCTGCCCATGTCCGTGCACCTCGGCGAGCGAAACTACGCGGAGTTCGAGACGGGCAACCTCACCCTGAGCGTCATCGACGCCGAGAAGATGGGCATGGAGCACCGCGTCCGCGGCCATGAGATCGCCCTGCACGTGGACGACGTCGCCAGGGCCCGCGAGACCCTCGAAGGCCGTGGCGTCACCTTCAAGGGGGACATCCTCGACACCGGCGTCTGCCACATGGCCCTCTTCGAGGATCCCGACGGCAACCCGTTCATGCTCCACCACCGCTACGCCCCCCGCAACCCCATCCCCGTGGCCTGAGCGGCCGCGTGCTCGTCAGCGGGGCGGTCGGCTGGAGGCGCGGGCCTACCGGCTTGAAACGGCGGGCCGCTCGCCTCGGATAAGCTGGCCTTCAACCGCGAACCGAACGGGGGATCTCACTTGCTGGGCTATGTGGCGCTGGGGATCATCTACCTCTTCCTGCTGGTCTTCCTGGGCGTGAAAACCGCCAACAACCGCCGCTGGGTGCTGTTCGTGCTGGGCATCTTCATCCCCCTGCTGTGGATCGTCGGCGGCGTGCTCCCGCCCCGCGGCATGTCCCGCATGGACGCCCTCTACGAGCAGCGCGAAAAGGCCCAGAAATAGGGCCCTCACGGATGCGCTGAGGCCGACGTGCGCTCGAGCTCCACCCGTCTGGACCGCCAGATCGACGACCTTCTGCTGGCGGTCTCGGTGGCCACCAGGGCCCTCTACGTGCGCCGCAAGCTTCACCGCCTGCGCGCCCGCCTGCTCCATCTCGCGGCTCTCGCCGCGGGCGCCGGCGCGTTCGCCGTGCTCCTGCTGGTGGCCGCCCTGCTCCTGCGCCGCCGTAGAGTGTCTTAGAGCCTTCTTCATGATCCGTCCGTCCATCTGCCGTAGAGTGCTCCTCGCCGGCGCATGGAGAGACGCCCGTTGAGTCAGCCGGCCCACCGCACCGGGGATGCTTTCGCAAACGGCCAACACGAGGAGAACTTCATGAAGCTCATAGGAGCCGGCCTGCCGCGCACCGGCACGCTCACCCAGAAGGTCGCCCTGGAGATGCTCGGTGTGGGCCCCTGCTACCACATGGTGGACGTCCTCGCCGACCTCGACCAGGCTCCCCTGTGGCAGCAGGCCCTCGCGGGCGACGCGCCCTGGGAGAAGATCTTCGCGGGCTTCCAATCCACCGTGGACTATCCCGGCGGCTACTTCTACGAGGAGCTCGCCCACCACTACCCCCACGCCAAGGTCCTCCTGAGCGTCCGCGCCGAGGAGTCCTGGGAGCGCAGCATGCGCGACACCGTCTGGTCGGTGCGCAACGGCGAGTCCCTCATGCGCCTGCTCTCAAGCGCCCAGGGCATCGTCAACCCCGGCTGGCAGGGCTTCCTGGACATGGCCGACGGCCTGATGTGGAAGGACAGGGGCACCTTCGCCGCCGGTCACGCCACCGCCGCGCAGCTCATCGAGGGCATGCGCCGCCACAACGAAGCCGTCAAGAGCGCCATCCCCTCCGAGCGCCTGCTCGTGTGGAGCGTCTCCGAAGGCTGGGAGCCCCTCTGCGAGTTCCTCGAAGTCCCCGTCCCCGAGGAGACCCTGCCCCACGTCAACGACCGCGCCGAGTTCCTCAGCCGCGTGATCGACACCTCCCTCAACGTCCTCCAGGAGTGGCGCGCCCGCCAGGACACCATCGAGCCCGAGCTCGCCCTGAGCACCTGAGCTCTCCCACGCCGCCCACCCTGCTGGCGGTCCCCAACTTCTCCGAGGGCCGCGACGGGGCTGTCATCGCCGCGGTGGAGAACGCTCTCTCGGGCGCGGTGGAGAACTCTCTCCCAGGGGGGCCCGCGCCCGCGCGCGCGTACGCGCGCGGGCCC
>DATJVV010000218.1:0-2759 GCA_035501635.1 Solirubrobacteraceae bacterium
CGCCGGCCTCCAGGCGGCTGCGCAGCTCGGCCCCCCGTCCGGCGCTGACCGCGCGCGTCGCTCGCTCCTCGGTCAGCTCGAGCCCCCGGGAGCGCGCGAAGTCGAGCAGGTCCTGGCGTTCTTCGCCCTCGTGCGCGGTGCGCAGGAACAGCCAGCAGAGCAGACCGATCGTCAGGAAGCTCTCCTCCACCATCATCACGGCGCCGGCGATGTTCTGATCGGCTATCGGAGAGATGTGCCAGACCGAGTCGCCGTGCAGGTAGTACGGGTAGAAGACCGTGCCCGACCACAGGAAGATGTTGCCGAGAATCGTGCCGGTGAGACGAACCGCGACGATGTAGACGAGCTTGGCGAAGTTGCCGAACCATTTGGGTATCGGCAGCGGGCCGAACAGGCACATCCACATGTTGATGCCGAGTCCGAGGAACATCGCGTGCTCGAGCGCGTGAACGCCGCTGTGACGCAGCGCCGCTTCATAGAAAACAGGTAGGTGCCAGACGTACAGGTCGATCGCCCACAGCGGGAACGCGATCAGCGGGTGCGCGAGGATTCGCAGCCGGTCGAAGAACCCGATCCGCAGGATCGGCGCGATCAGCGGCCCCGTGAGGCCGAGCACGATCAGCAGCGCCGCGATGTCCCCCAGCAGCAGGTGCTCCACCATGTGCGCGAACAGCAAATCCTGGCTGGCCTTCCCCAGCGAGGTGAGCGCCAGCGCGATCACCAGGAAGCCCCCGTAGAAGCACCCCTGCCGCCAGCCCGGCACGGGATGCCGGCCCTCCAGCGCCAGCGTGCGCACCCGCCGCGCGTACAGCACCGCGAAGATCAGCAGCGGCCCCAGCTGCAGCACGGCCTCGAGCGCGGTGGTGGTGGCCAGCGGCATTCCCGTCATTCCCATCATTCCTCGCTGGCAGGGTAAGGGCTGGCGCCCGCGCGTGGGCGCTCGCGCTCGAGCGTGGCCGTCCCGGCCGAGCGTGGGCCGTCCCGGCCGGGTGAGGTCGGCGTGAAGGTGTCTCGAAAACGGGGGCCCGCGCGCGTGCGCGCGCGCCCGCGCGAGCAGCCCTGCTGGAAACCGATGGGCCATAGACTGGCCCGCCGATGAAGCGCACCTGGCCACGCGCATTGCCGGCCCTGCCCGGCGTCCTCGCCGTTCTCTTCGTTCTTGCCCTCGCCGGCCTCGCCGCCCCCGCCGTCGCCCTGGCCCACGGCATCGTCGGCCGCGCGGACCTGCCGATCCCCGTGTGGCTGTTCAGCTGGAGCGCCGCCATCGTGCTGGTGGTCTCCTTCGTGGCCCTCTCCACCCTCTGGCGCACCCCCCGCCTGCAGTCCCAGCATCGCCGCCGGCTGGTTCACCTCCCGCGCGCGCTGGAATGGCTCGCGAGCGCCGTGGGCCTGGGACTGTTCGCGCTGGTGCTCTACAGCGGCTTCGCCGGCGCCCAGGTCACCCAGGCCAACTTCTCGGTCACCTTCATCTACGTCATCTTCTGGGTGGGCCTGCCCGTGGCAAGCGTGCTCTTCGGCGACGTCTTTCGCGCTCTCAGCCCGTGGCGCACCTGTGCGCGGCTGCTCGTGGCGGCCAGCAACCTGCTGCGGGCCCGTCCCCGCCCCGGCGCAGGTGGGCCCCGCGAGCCCCACCGGGCGCCCCTGCGCTACCCCGCCCGTCTGGGCATGTGGCCGGCGGTGGCCGTGATCGTGGGCTTCGCCTGGCTGGAGCTCGTGTACGTGCCCGCCGACCGCGACCATCCCGCCACCCTCGCCGTCCTCTCGCTGGCCTATCTGCTGGTGAGCGTCGCCGGCATGCTGGCCTTCGGCGTGGAGCGCTGGGGGGCCAACGCCGATGGCTTCGGCGCCTACTTCTCCCTGCTGGCCCGCCTCTCGGCAATCTGTCGCGACGAGCAGGGCTACATCTGCCTGCGCCGGCCCCTGAGCGCCCTCGCGAGCATGCCCGTGGGTCCCGGCACCATCGCCCTGATCTGCGCGGTCATCGGCACCACCACCTTCGACGGCTTCAGCAACGGCGGCGTGTGGCGCAACGCCGAGCCCAGCCTGCAGGAACTCGTGGCCGGCCTCGGCCTGAACCCCACACCCGCCATCGAGCTCACCTACTCGCTGGGCCTGCTCTTCTGCCTGGCCCTCGTGGCCGGCGTCTACCGCCTGGGCATCGCGGGCGTGCGCGGCGTGAGCTCCCGCTACCAAACCCCGGAGCTGATGCGCGCCTTCGCCCACACCCTCGTGCCCATCGGCTTCGCCTACGTGCTCGCCCACTACTTCTCCCTGCTCATCTGGCAGGGCCAAGCCATCGGCTATCTCGCCTCCGACCCTCTCGGCAACGGCACCGACCTGTTCGGCACCAGCGGTTACCAGATCGACTACACCATCATCTCCTTCGCCGCCATCTGGTACGTCCAGGTCGCCGCCCTCGTTGCCGGCCACGTGGGCGCCCTCACCCTCGCCCACGACCGCGCCCTGGTGCTCTACCGCGACCCCGAGGAGGCCGTGCGCTCCCAGTACTGGATGCTCGCCGTGATGGTCGCCTTCACCAGCTTCGGCCTGTGGCTGCTCTCCGCCGTGGGCACCTGAGCCACCCGAACCGCCCTCCCGGCCACCGGAGCGCCGCGCCGCGTCCCTGGGATAGCGTTGGCGTCGTGTCCCACCCACCCGCTCGCCCGCCCCGCCCGCTGTCCCTCCCGCGCCGTCCGATCGCCGCCCTGCTCGCCGCGACGCTCCTCCTGCCCGCCGTCCTCCTCGCCCAGGGCCCGCTC
>DATJVV010000219.1:0-2648 GCA_035501635.1 Solirubrobacteraceae bacterium
CACCGCTGCCTTCAGCCGGCGTTTCACCGCTGCCTTCAGCCGGCGCTTCACGGCCGCCTTCACCGGCTTCTTCGGCGGGTGCTTCGGCACCGCCCGCGGCCGTCCCTTCGCCGGACGCCGTGGCGGTGGAGCCTTCGGCGGGCGCTTCGCCGGAGCCTTCGCCCGGGACTTCGGCGCCGCCGCTTCCGGAGCCTTCTCCCGACCCCAGCTCGAGGGCGGCGTTGGCGCGCGTCGCCTCCGTCGCCGTGGGCGCGGGGGCCATCGTCTGGACCTCGCTGGTGAGCGTGCTCCCGTACGCCTCGCCGCGCAGGGCCGCGCCGGTGGCCGGGCCCACGACGCCGTCGACCTGCAGGCCGCTGGCGCTCTGGAACGCGCGGACGGCGGCTTCCGTTTCGGGGCCGAAGATCCCGTCCACTTTGATCCCGCCCAGCGCCTGCTGGAGCAGCCGCACCTGCCTGCCTTCGCTTTCGAAGCTGAGCACGATCGTGTGTTCCGTGGTGGTTGCCGGCTCGGTCCCGACGCCGGCGGCCGGCGCCTGCCCGCTCGCGATGCCGGCGGCGGGGGAGACGGTGAAGGCCACCAGCGCCCCCAGGGACACGCGCTTGGCGCGTGAGCCTGCGGGGACGAAGCGCAGCTCCGCCGCCCGCCGCCGGGCGCGGGAGCGACCCAACGAGAGCTCCCAGGGCTCGTGCTCGGAGAGGTCGCGGGGGGTCTGGAGAAAGGCGGTGTCCGCGGTCAGCGCGATGGTCCTGGCTGGCCTGCGGCTGTGGCGGGCAAATCCTCGGCTGGCCCGGGCGCGTCGTTCCAGCGAGCGTTGAAGGGAGTCGTTCCAGTGGTCAACGACGGCAAGATCACGAGTGGATCCCGACATTCGCGGCGGTCCTTTCTTCTACGTTTCTTGGCGCCTACGGGGTTAGCTGTCGGGCTCGCGTAAACGTCTACGCTACGCCACACGCGTGGCGATTCGCCCCCGCGGAAGAACCGCATTGGGTCCCCCGATCCGTGGCCCGTGGGGCCTTGGATTCGGCACGAACGGCGGGCAACCTAACATATTTGTTCGCAAAATGCGTTGTAGTTGCAGGAATCGGAGCTGTGGCCTCGACGGGCGCCCGGCGCAAACGCCGCCGCCACGCTGCTAGGTTCGCCGCCGGTGCCTAGGCGCGCGGGCTCCCACACGCGGATCGGCAGTCCGTTCGGGCTGGCGCTCGCCCTGCTCGCCGCGGCGGCGCTGGCGGGCTGTGGCTCGGGCTCGGGCTCGGGCTCGAGCCCGGCCTCCACGGACAGCCATCGGGGGAACGCTGCGGCCAGCCAGCAGCTCGCCGCCGCCGGAGAGCTGAGCCCGCCCTCGGCGGCGCCGCCATTGGCACTGCTCAACTATCTCGGCCAGCCGGTGAACATCGACTTCTACCGGGGCAAGGCCGTGTTCGTCACGTTCATCTACACCCACTGCCCCGATGTCTGCCCCCTGATCACCTCGAACCTGCGGGTGGCGCTCAACCTGATGGGCAAGGACGCCTCCAAGGCCCAGGTGATCGCCGTCTCGGTGGACCCGCGGGGTGATACCCGCCAGGCGGTCGCGAAGTTCCTCGCCACCCACGAGATGACCGGGCGCATGCAGTACCTGATCGGCTCGGCGCGCGAACTGGCGGCGGTCTGGAAGGCGTGGGGGGTGGGCTCGGAACGCGAGGTGGGTCACCCTGACCTCGTCGAGCACACCGGCATCGTGTACGCGATCACCGGATCGGGCAAGCGCCTGGCCGTGTACGCGGCCAACTTCGAGCCCAACGATGTGGCCCACGACGCACCGATCCTGGCGGCGCAGTAGGGGAGGGAATGTCTCGCAGGGCTGCGCGCAGGCTGGCAGTGGCACTCGTGGCGGTGGCGGCGGTCGTGCTGGTCGCCGTGTTCGGCCTCGCGGGCACGTCGGGCACGCGCGGTCGCGCCGCCCCGGGGCTCCCCCGCGAACGGCTCTCGGGAGTCCCCGCCACGCTCACCGGCCTGCTGTCCTCCTCGCACGGCAGGCCGGTCCTGGTCGTGTTCTGGGCGAGCTGGTGTGGGCCCTGCTCGAAAGAGGCGCCGGCACTCGAGCGCTTCGCGCAGACTAGCGAGGGCCGGGCCCGGATCGTCGGGGTGGATTGGAGCGACGCGCGCTCGGGAGCCCGTTCGTTCATCGCCCACCACCGCTGGACCTTCCCCAACGTCCGCGACGGGGAAGGCACGGTGGGCAACTCCTACGGGCTCACGGTGCTGCCCACGACCTTCGTGGTCGGCGCCCAGCGCCGGATCCTGGCCGTGCTGCGGGGACCCCAGAGCGAAGCCAGCCTCGAGCAGGCGCTGACCCGCGCGGAACGGTCAGGCGCGAGTCAGGCCTGAGCGTGGACGCCCGGGACGGCTTTCAGCCCCTGGGCGAAGTCGAGCAGCTCGGCGACGAGCTCGTTGTTGCGGTCGGCGTGCCCGCTCAACGTGATCACCGCCGGTGAGGCGCACATCAGCGGGATCGCGGTGATCCCGCTGAGGTCGGTCAGCATCATCGCCGCCACCGACCCCGGGACGGTCGTGATTGCCCCGCTCGCGGCGATCGAGGCGATCATCTCCTGTGCGTTCTTGGCCTGGTCGCCGGTGACCTCGGCGGGCGATCCGCGGTAGTC
>DATJVV010000220.1:0-10739 GCA_035501635.1 Solirubrobacteraceae bacterium
CCACGACGCCCTCTTCACCCAGGCCGGCCTGCGCCCGGGAGAGCGCCTGCTGGTGCACGGCGGCGCCGGCGGCGTGGGCACCGCCGCGATCCAGCTCGGCCGGGCGGCGGGCGCGCGGGTGAGCGCCAGCGTGCGCAACCAGGCCCACCACGCCGAGGTGGCCGCGCTCGGCGCGAAGGTGATCGCGCCCGAGGGCTTCGCCGAGCACGGGCCCTTCGAGGTGATCCTCGAGCTGGTGGGCGCCCCCAACATGCCCGAGAACCTCACCGCACTGGCCACCGGCGGGCGCATCGCGGTGATCGGCGTGAGCGCCGGCGCCAAGACCGAGATCAACCTGCTCGCCGTTATGGGCAAGCGCGCCCGCATCCACGGCTCCACCCTGCGCGCCCGCTCCCTGGAGGACAAAGCCCACGTCGCCCGCCGCCTGGAGGCCGAGGTGCTGCCCCTGTTCCACACCGGCGCCCTGCGCGTGCCGCTCGCCGCCACCTTCCCTCTGGAGGAGGTCGAGGCCGCCTACGCGCGCTTCGCCGCCGGGGGCAAGCTGGGGAAGGTGGTGCTGAGCGCTTAGCCCTGGCACAGGTGCCGTGCAGTCTTCGCTGGCGGACGGCGATGCTATCGATCTGTCGCGTCGGTGTCCCATATTGGAACCTGGTCGGAATGAGGAGTATGCGCCTCTATCAGACCACGTCTAGGCAGGGCCTCAGACGAGGTGGATTCATAGCGACCACCTTCGCCCGTCGGTCGACCGGGCAGCGAGTCTCAGCAGATGAGTAGCTCAGACCTCTGTAGGCTCCGAAGCATGGTCCAGACAGCCCGGTCGGAAGCCCTAGAGATCATCCAAGGCGAGAGCCGAAACCGGCCAGCCGCGCGTTCCCTGGCAGATGCTCTGCGCCAGATCGGAATCTCGGGGACGGTCTATCTGGGCTATCCCGTGATCGCCACCGCTGACGAGCGCGTGGAGATCGACGCACTACTGGTCTCGTCCGAGCACGGCGTCGTCGCCTTCCTCATCGCGGACGCGGCACCCGAAAGCGTCGAGGAATGGACGCAAGTGACCGATATTCAGGATCGTATGTTCACGGTTCTCGAGAGCAGCCTCAGCCGTCACGAGAGCCTCCGCGCAGGACGCAAGCTTGCGTTGGTGCCGCGCACTGCGACGATTTTTTCCGCTGTACCTGATGAGGTCCGAGCCGACTCCGAGAGCTTCTACGGAGGCTTGGATGCGCTTTCGGCGTGGCTCACGTCACTGCCTTCCCTGCGAGGCAGCGTGGAAAAGGCGGTTCATGCGGCACTTCAGCGAGTCGCAACAATCAAGCCAGCGAAGACACGAGCGTCTGTGGCCCGTCCCTCATCGCGAGGCGCTAAGCTCAAGGACATCGAAAAAGGCATTGCGAATCTCGATAGCTGGCAGAAGCGTGCGGCGATCGAGAGCCCGGAGGGTCCTCAACGTATCCGCGGGCTCGCCGGTTCTGGGAAGACGGTTGTTCTGGCCCTAAAGGCGGCGTATCTTCACACTCAGAATCCAGATTGGAAGATCGCGCTTACCTTCCATTCCCGATCTCTCTATCAGCAGGTTGATGACCTAATCACGCGATTTACGTTCGAACACAGCAACGACCGGCCAAATCCACGGCGCCTCAAAATCCTGCATTCCTGGGGCTCGCGAAATCGTCGCGGCGTATACAGCTCAATCGCCGAAGCCCTCGGCGAAGTGCCACGAGACTGGACCTATGCAAGTGGCAAGTACGGAATGGACCATGCATTTCAGGGGGTGTGCCGTGAGCTGCTGGAAATCGTTGACACGCGCCCTTTCGACCCAATTTTCGACGCTGTTCTCATCGACGAGGCTCAAGATCTTCCACCTGAGTTCTTCCAGCTTGTTTACGCAGCGACTAAGGAGCCGAAGCGGATAGTTTGGGGATACGACGAGCTGCAAAAGCTCTCAGAGGTAGCAATGCCTACCACCGATGAGCTTTTTGGTCTTGGCCCAGACGGCGAAAGCCTTGTCAGTCTCGATGCGGTTGAGGGTGCACCTCGCAGGGACATCGTTCTACCGGTGTGCTACAGAAATACCCCGTGGGCGCTAGCTACCGCGCATGCGTTGGGAATCGGCGTATATCGCGAGGGTGGTCTGCTACAACACCCCGATGAACCGCGGCTTTGGAAGGACATCGGCTATAACGTCGTCCACGGAAGGCTCGTACCAGGCAAATCTGTGACACTTAAGCGGGCGAAGGAGAGTTATCCGGAGTACTTTCCGCGACTGCTTGAGAGCAAGGACGCCATAATACTCGAAAGCTTTATGAATGAGGCTAATCAGGATGAGTGGGTGGCAGAGCAAATATCGATTAACTTGTCCAACGACGAGCTGGAGTACGATGACATCCTGATCGTGCTTCCTGATTCATATACGGCAAAGAGTCGGGCACCCAAGTTGATCCGCGCGCTCCGACGCCGTCAAATTCCAGCGCACCTTGTGGGAGTGAACTCCAGTGTCGACGAGGTCTTCCGGTCAGGCTCAGTGGCGATAGCCCATATCTTCCGGGCAAAGGGAAATGAGGCGCCTATGGTTTACGCCGTCGACGCACACCGGGCAGCCGAGTCATTTAACGAGGTAACGAGGCGGAACACTCTTTTTACCGCGATCACGAGAAGTCGTGCGTGGGTCCGTATTACTGGCTGGGGACATCAAATGCCGGTGATCGCTCGCGAGGTCGAGAAGACAATGTCTGAAGAGTTCAAGCTACGGTTTGTGGTCCCCACGATCTCCGAGCTAGAACATCTACGCCATATTCATCGCGAGAGGCCACGCGAGCAGGAGGAGGCGTTTCGCAAAGCTTCGGCCGGACTTAGTACTTTTGTCGAGGCGCTGGAAGCCGGCGACCTCGATGTCGCGGATATCCCAGCACCTATGAGGGCGCGCCTCGAAGCGGTCATCGATAGTAGAAACGGTGACGGCTAGAGCGACCCGCAATGATATCGCAAACGCGCTCGACTTCTTGGAAGATGCCGGGCTGATTCGGTACGCGACCGCCGTAGCTTTTGATGATCACCGAGTTGGTTGGCACAATACCGAGCTCGGTCCGTTCCTAGTCGATTACGGTCACGCGACAACAGATCAATACCTCGCCTGGGTTAAGGCTAGTCAATATTCGGCACTACTTAACGACGGTAGCCTTCTCCAGATGACATACCGTCTCGAGGCGGGCGTGGTGATAGGTCACCGGCTCGCGTATGTACCGTGTCCGGTAATCATCGATGAATATCTACTTGAACATGGAGACCCAGTTGCAGATATTGTCGAAATCTATCTCAGCCAGGCGCCAGCCGCAGTGGCTTTGCGATCACCCATACGATTTGACTATGATCCGAATGCCGCGTCAGTGATTCATCCCTCTGTTCACATGACTATAAACTCGCCCGGTTGTCGCATTGCCTGTGTCGCCCCGCTGCATCCGTACCGGTTCATCGAGTTCGTGTATCGACACTTCTATCCCGACTTGCGCAGCGCGGAGGCCGCATGGTTCGATGCGGCAGCTACGCAGAACATCGGGTCTCGAGTTCTCACGCGGGATGACGCAACTAGGCCGCACATCATGTGGGAGATCCACCATCCGCCAGCCTAGAGTCCGACTTATCACCAGCAGCCGCGATGACGACCTTTTTGCGGGGAGGCTAAGGCGATAGGCCTCGTCGAGGGAAAGGTGGACACCTGCGGTCTCCAGATGGGCTTTCCTCGACCCCGCCCGGTGAGGTACGATATCTGGTCAAGAAGGAGGGAGACGCAATGGCGATCACAGCGAGCGAGGCGCGGCGGGCGTTGTTCCCGTTGATCGAGCAGGTCAACGACGATCGGGCGCCGATCGAGATCACATCCAAGCGCGGCAGCGCGGTGCTCATGTCGGCGGACGACTACGCGGCTTGGCAGGAGACCGCCTATCTGTTCCGCTCGCCGGCGAACGCGCGCCGCCTGCTCGATGCCGCCGAGGCGGCGGGGCGTGGTGAGACGGTCGAGCACCAGCTCGACCGGGCGTGAGGCTCGTTTTCACCCCGCAGGACTGGGAGGGCTACACCCACTGGCAGCGGACGGATCGCGCGGTTCTCAGCGCATCAACCGGTTGCTCGACGATGCGCTGCGCAATCCGACGAGCGGGATCGGCAAGCCGGAGGCGCTCAGATATGGGATCGCGGGCGCCTGGTCACGGCGCATTACCGAGGAGCACAGGCTCGTCTATCAGGTGCAGGGCGAGGAGCTGGTGGTGCTCCAGGCTCGCTGTCGCTACGAGAGGTAGCAGCTCCGCTCGTATCGACTGCGCAATGCTCGCCAGAGCACGAGGCGCGTGCACCCCTGCGGTCAAACATGCGGATGCAGCATGAAGAGCCGGGACACATGGCTGCTAAGTTGGACATATGAGCATCGCGCTGGGGCGCCTTGCCTCGGAAGTGGGTACCGGCGAGCGCACATTGCGGCGTGCGGCCGGGAGCGGCCTGATCCACCGGGCGGCGGCGGGTGCCGCCGAGATCGAGGTGACGGAGCGGGAGATGGCGTGGGTGCGCTCTCACTGGGCGCTGGTGGACGGGACTGCGCGCGGTGCTGAGGACCGAGCCCAACGTGGAGCTGGCGGTCCTGTTCGGGTCCGCCGCACGGGGGGATGACATCGCCGGGGCATCGGACGTCGATCTGCTCGTGGCGCTGCGAAATCCCGCGCCCCGTTCCATGGAGAACCTTCGCAAGCGCTTGACCAGGCTCGCGGTCGACGTGCAACTCGTCTCCCTCGATCGAGCGCGACAGAACCCGCACCTCTTGGCGGACATCGCCCGGGACGGCAGGCCAATCGTGGATCGCGGTGGGCTCTGGCCGCGGCTGCTGGCGGATGTCAGCCGGACGCGAGCACGCACGCAAGAGGCCGCTCGCGGGCTGCACGAGGGCGCGCTGGAAGCGCTCGCGTACTTCCGACGCCTGGCGCTGGGCCGCTACCCCGAAGACGTGGCCGAGGCGATGCGGGAGGTGGTCCACCTGCGCAACGCCAGCCAGCACGAATACTGGGTGCTCGTCCCCGAGGACGTTCATGCAGCCGTCAACCGTCAGCGCCAGCATCTGCCGGCCTTCATCGCCGAGGTGGGCACGTGGATCGAGACGATCCTGGCCGAGTCCCGATCTCCCCCGATAGATGAGGCCCCGCCACATGTGGCGGGGCCCGGACCCGCACATGTGCGGGTCCGCGGCCGGCGCATGCGTCGGCCGAACAGCTCAATAGGGAGGTTGCGCGGCGTACCAGTCGCCGAGCACGCGGAAGGCGTCCCAGAAGGCGCGCTTGCAGTCCTGCTCGTCCAGGGAGTCGTCGATGGAGGGCACGTACAGAGCGTCGATGGTGGGCGTCAGCCGCTGCACCTCGCCCAGGCGGGGCTCCAGGGGGCGGCCGAGGGGGATGTCCAGCTCGCCGAGCGCGCCCAGGGCCTCGGCGCCCATCACCACCACGATCTTCGGCTGCACGATCGCCAGCTCCTCCAGCAGCCTGCCCACGCAGGCGGGGTCCGCGAGGCTGGGGTCGCTGAGGGGGCACTTCACGCACAGCGTGCCGTACACCGCCAGCGGGTCGATCCGCAGGCGCTTGAGCGACTTCATCAGCGCTCCCCCCGCCCTCCCGTAGAAGGCCACCCCCTCCTCCACCTCCGAGGGCTGGGCGCAGTGCTTGATCATCATCACGTCCGCCTGGGGGTGCCCGGAGCCGAGCACCGGCATCAGGTTCCCCCGCGGGCAGTACGGGCAGGCCTGGAGCTCGCGCGTGAGCGAGTTGAGCTCGCGGATGGCCCGCTCGAGGTACTTCTCCCGGATCTCGTCGTCGGTTACGGGCATCTGGTTTGGAGTGGTTTTGACGGCGCCATCGCGTCTCCTTGGCCCTGCACCCTTACTTGCGCGCCCTGCGGCTGCCCCCCAGCGCCCGCTTCACCCGCCGCGCCCGGCTCGCCCGCCTGGCCGCCGCGGGGGTGGCGCGGGTCTGCAGGAACTTCAGCGCCTGCACGTAGATCAGGCTCGTGGGCCGCGTCACGATCTCGGCGTCCCGCAGCGACTGCAGGAACTCGCCGGGCCCCTCGAAGTCCCGCATGCGGATGCGCACCGACCCGAGGCCCTGCGCCACGTGGGAGTCCGACCCCGCCCCCGCGATCACCCGGTACTTCTCCGCGAACCGTCTGGCCTCCTCGTTGAAGGAGGCGATCGCCACCCGCGGGTTGAACACCTCGATCGCGTCAACCTCATCCAGCACCCCCAGCAGGTGCTCGTAGTCGGGAACCGAGTGCAGCCGATCGAAGGGGTGGGGCACGTACACCAGGCCCCCCTGCCGGCGGATCTCCGCGATGGTCTCCGCCAGGCTCAGCCCCCGGGGGATCTTCTCGGAGAGGAACAGCCCGATCACCTCCCCCTGGCTGGCCGTCTTGACCTCCTCCCCCACGATCACCTTCAGGGGCGCCACCGCATCGCGCCCCGCGGCCTGCTCCGCGGCCAGCTCCGCGGCGGCGAGCGCGCCGGAGATCTCGTTGTGGTCGGTCACCGCGATCGCCCCCAGCCCCCGTTCCCGGGCGCTCGCCAGCAGCACCTCCACCGGGGTTTCGCAGTCGTAGGAGTGGTCGGTGTGCATGTGCAGGTCCACGTCGATCAGCTCCCTGCCCGTCAGCGCCCGCTCCAGCGCGGGGTCCCCGCGACGCTCGTGCCGGCGCGCCGCCAGCTCCCGGTAGACCCCCTCCAGGCCCTCCACCGCCCGCTCCCCGGCGCCCTCCAGCACCCGGTAGGAGGACGGGAAGTGGCGGTTCATCAGCTCCGCCGCCCGCTCGCTGGTGGCGATCCGCGCGTCCAGCCGCCCGAAGAAGGTCTCCACGAAGCGCCTCGCCATCAGCGCCAGCAGCATCCGCTCGCTGGGTTCGTGAAAGGACGCCACGTTCAGCGCCCGCGAATGGCGCAGCGCCGCGTTCGCCGCGCTCGGCGCGAACGGTTCGTGCACGTGCACGAAGTCCAGCGTGAGCCCCGAGAGCAGTTCCTCGATCGTCCGCGCCACGTCGATCGGCAGCGCCCGCGTGCGCCGCCTCGCCGCCCCGTTCCGGCTTGCGGCCCCGCCCACGTCCAGCACCTCTCCCACCGCGAGCACCAGCGGCTCGCCCTCTCCGGCGCTCTGAAGCAGCCCTCCCAGCCCCCCGCCGCTCACCCGCGCGGCCCGCACCGCCCGCCTGGTGGCCCCCACCCGCTCCCGCGAGCGCGAGGGCGCCAGCACCAGCACCCGGTGTCCCCGCCGCGAGAGCCCCGCGGCGAGCTCCCGCACGTGCGCGTTCAGAGCGTTCTCCTGCGCCTCCCAGGCATAGGGAGTCACATGGGCGATCGAGAACCGCTCGCCGCGCGCCATCTCAGGCCGTCGTGGCCGCGCTCCCGCCCTTCGCCTGTGCGCTCGCCCCCCGCGGCCGGCTTCCCGGCCTGCCCGCGTACTTGGCGATGAACCGCTCGGTGTCCGCCCGCGCCTGATCGTCGGGGCGCTGCCTGTGCGGAGACTTCATCAGGTAGCTGCTCGGCCCGTCCAGCTGCCCGGACACGCCGTGGTTGAGCGCCAGCTTGCAGCAGCGCACCGCGTCGATCACGATGCCCGCCGAGTTCGGCGAGTCCCACACCTCCAGCTTGAGCTCCACGTTCAGCGGCACGTCCCCGAACGCCTGCCCCTCCACCCGGATGTGCGCCCACTTGCGATCCGTCAGCCACGGCACGTAGTCCGAGGGCCCGATGTACACGTCGCTGGCCGGCAGCTCGTGGTCCATGATCGATGTCACCGCGTTGGTCTTGGAGATCTTCTTGGACTCCAGCCGCTCGCGCTCGAGCATGTTGTAGAAGTCCATGTTCCCCCCCACGTTCAGCTGGGAGGTCCGCTCGAGCTCCACCCCCCGGTCGGCGAACAGCCGCGCGAGCGTCCGGTGCACGATCGTGGCCCCCACCTGGGACTTGATGTCGTCGCCCACGATCGGCAGCCCCGCCTGCTGAAAGCGCCGGTTCCAGTAGTCCTCCCGCGCGATGAACACCGGGATGCAGTTCACGAAGCCGCACCCCGCCTCCAGCACCTGCTCCACGTACCACTTCGTGGCCTGCTCTGAGCCCACCGGCAGGTAGGACACCACCACGTCGGTGTGCGTCTCCCTGAGGATCTTCACGATGTCCGCCGTCTCCCCCGGCGCCTTCACGATCTTCTCCTTCAAATACTTGCCCAGGCCGTCGTGCGTCATGCCCCGGTGCACCGGCACCCCCAGCTTCGCCGGCACCGCCTGCGCGCCCTTGGCGAACTTGATCGTGTTGTTCTGCCCCGCCCAGATCGCCTGCCCGAGGTCCCTGCCCACCTTCTCGCTGTCGATGTCGAACGCCGCCGTGAACTCGATGTCCCGCACGTGATAGCCCCCGAGGTCCACGTGCATCAGTCCCGGCACCCGCTGGGAGGCGTCCGCCTCCCGGTAGTAGTGCACCCCCTGCACGAACGAGCAGGCGCAGTTGCCCACCCCCACGATCGCCACCCGCACCTTCTCGCCCTGGTAGCGCCCCGTCCCGTTGGCCTGCGCCGTGCCGCCGTTGCTCTTTGAGTTTTGCATCTGAAGAGCTTATCCAGGCCGCGAGAGCTCGCGCCGCACGTGCGCGATCCGCTGGCCCACCGTGATCACGCTCAGCGCCGCCAGCGCGTACACCGCCGCCGGCAGCAAACTGAAGTGCCCCAGCGACGCCCCCCGCGCGAAGATCAGCCCCACCGAGAGGATCGCCACCCGCACCGGCCGCGTGGCGATGCCCACCTTGCATTCCACCCCCAGCGCCTCCGCCCGCGCCCGCGTGTAGCTCACCATCAGCGACCCCAGCACCGCGACCACCACCGCCGCCGCCGCCACCTCTTCGCCGTGCGCCGCGAACGTGCCCGCCACCGCCGCCAGCACGATCCCCTCCTCGATGCGATCCAGCGTCGAGTCCAGGAAGGCCCCGAACGGGGTCCCCTTGCCCGACATCCGCGAGTAGCGCCCGTCCAGCGTGTCCATCGTCGAGCCCACCACGAACGCGATCCCTCCGAGGAAGAACAGCCGCTCCCACACCAGCGCCGCCGCCACCACGTTCAGCGCCAGGCCCGTGAGCGAGATCGCGTTGGGCGTCAGCCGCGACTCGATCAGCGCGTTTCGCATCAGCTCCCGCCGCTGTCCCTGCCCGATCGGCGCCCGCGCCCGTCCGTGCCCCCGTTCGCCCCGCGCGCCCTCCCGCCGCGCCCGTCGCGCTCCCTCGCGCCGTCGCGGCGCCATGCTCGCCGGGCCCTCCCGCTCGCTCATGCCCCCGACGCTCCCGCCGGCGCTCCCGCGTGCGCCGCGAACCGCCACACCTGCGGGCGCGCCCGCGCCAGCCACATCGCCCCGTAGGCCGACGCTCCCGCCGTCAGCGCTCCCAGCATCGCGTCCACGATGAAGTGGTTCGCCGTCACCACGATCACGAACGCCATCAGGAACGGGTACAGGAACCACGCCACCCTTCCCGCCGGGTTGCCCGTCAGCCGCGCCAGCGGCCAGCCGATCATCAGCGCGAACGCCACGTGCATCGAGGGCACCGCCGCGTAGGGGTTGAACAGCGCGTTCATCGACGCGCTCGCGTGCGACACGTGCACCCCCGTGAAGTTCGACACCGAGTCGATGAACCCCCACTCCGGCAAGAACCGCGGCGGCGCCGTGGGGAACACCGTGTAGCCCACCAGGGCGATGCACATCGCGATCATGAACATGTTCCGCACGAAGTAGAAGTTCCGGTTGTGCCTCACGTAGAGGTAGATCAGCGCGCTCACCGTCACCGTCGTCTGCGCGTTCACGTACAGCCAGCTGGACGCGTCCATCACGACGTGGCTCCCCGACGCCCACGCCTGCACCGAGGGCTCCACGAACAGGTGCGCCGTGCGCTCGATCGAGATCAGGTCCCGCGCGTGCGCGAACGCCTCCGACGCGTCCCCCTCCACCAGCCCCCGCACGATCCGGTAGGCCACGTACGCCGCCGCGAACAGCCCCACCTGCCGCACCACGTCGAGCCATCCCTGCGGCGTGAGCCGTGCCTGCAGGGCGCGTGCGCGGGCGAGCATCGTGGAAGCCTACACCTCAGTCACAGCGGCGCCCGCGCTGGAACACCCGCGCCAGCGAGAAGGAGATCCCCACCCGCATGCTCTCCCCACGGGGGGCCGTCACGTAGGTCCAGCCTTCCGGCCCCCGCGCCACGCAGCCCGCTCCCCCGCTCACCCGCCAGTAGGGCGAGAAGCGCACCCGCGCCAGGTAGGTGCCCGCGCGCGGCGCCCACAGGGCGAACGATTCCAGGCCCAGTTCGGTCATCCGCGCCGGCGCCGCCACCAGGGGGGTGGGGTTGGCGAGCGCGAACAGCCGCCAGTGCGCCGAGCGCCACACTTCCCGCAGGTAGCCCGGCGCTCGCGCCGCCTCTCCCGGTCCCGCCCCTCCCAGCAGCAGCGCCGCCTCCTCCCTGGCCGAGTAGTCCAGCCCCGCGTCCGGCAGCGCCACGTAGGACACCCCCGTCTCCGCCAGCCATCTCCGGTAGCGACCGGCGGTGAGCGGCGCGCCGTCGTAGAAGAGCCCGTTGCGTCCCTGGTCGAGCTGGCGCTCCCAGCCCCGCGCCAGCGCCACGTGCGGAGCCAGCCAGCGCGCCTCCCAGTGGTCCTCCAGCGGCACCGCCTCGATCCGCGCCGGCCGCGTGG
>DATJVV010000221.1:0-9241 GCA_035501635.1 Solirubrobacteraceae bacterium
TCAGCCGCGCGCCCTTCTGCGCGTAGCCGATCCACGAGCCCTGCACCGCCGTCAGCGGAAGGCCCGTGCCGGTGCCCACGAACCCGGGCGGATCCTCGTCGAGCCGCTCCCTCCACCAGGCGGCGTCGAAGAACAGCGACACCAGCGAGAGGCTGTTCGCCTCGTGCACGTACACACGGCAGCCATCGGCCAGGTTCGGCCAGATGCCGATCAGGCACGGCTTGAGCGAGTCGATCAGGTCCATGTCCAGGAACGCCATCACCACCGGCCGTTTCAATTGGGGCCGGGTGTCCTCGAAGAAGCCCGGCACGAAGTCGCACGCCTCGATGCTCCCGCAGCGGGCGATGTTCGCCCTCACGGTGCCCAGCGAGGCCGCGAAGCGCCCCTTGTAGTACTCGTCGCTGCTGCCGCTGTGCAGGTTCAGGTGCTCGCGGTCGTACTCGCTGGGCTCCGGCAGCCCTTCGAAGGAGTCGCAGATCACCAGCCGCCGGCCCACCAGCTGGCACACCAGCGAGATGTTCACCGAGCTGCCGCCCACGTAGCAGCCGCACTCCACCACGTCCCCGGGCACGTCGGGCGGCACGCTCAGGATCGCCCGGGCCAGCTCGATGTGCTCTCGTATGCTGCTGAGCGTCTCCACGCGCCCGATGTTGCGCTTGAACCGCAAGCACAGCTTCAGCTTGGTCCAAAATCCCGCCCGGTACTCACGGCCGAGGCCGGAATCGCCGAGAAAGGCAATCAGCAATGGCAAGCCTCCCAGCAAGCTCACCACACGGCCACCCAGCCGCCGCACATAGCTCATTCGTCTGCTCCGCAGGTCGAGATGGTCATTTGACGCGCTCGCGCGCCATCGTCCCGGCCGTGGGCGCGCGCCTGGAGGGTAGCGTCTGATGTCCTCCCCGTCGCGCTCTGCAGCCCCGATTGCCGTGATCGGCGCCGGCCCCCACGGCCTCTCCGCGCTCGCCTACCTGCGCGCCGCCGGCCTGCCCACCCTCGCCTTCGGCCGACCGCTTGACTTCTGGCGCGAGACCATGCCCGCCGGCATGATCCTGCGCTCCTCCCCCCGCGCCTCCAACATCGACGAGCCCAGCGGCAAGCTGCGCCTGAAGTACTTCTGGGCCGAGCAGGGCCGGGATTCCGGCGAGATCCGCTTCGTGGACATCGCCGACTTCATCGACTACGGCCAATGGTTCCAGCGGCGCGTCGTGCCCGACCTGGACACCCGCATGGTCGCCCGCGTGGAGCGCCGCGGCGGCGAGTTCCTGCTCACGCTCGCCGACGGCGAGCAACTCGCCGCCGGGCGCGTGGTGGTGGCCGCCGGGCTGCGCCCCTTCGCCGCCGTTCCTCCCGTGTTCGCCGGCCTGCCCCGCGAGTTGGTCAGCCACACCTCCGAAAGCCCCGACCTCGCCGGCTTCGCCGGCCGCTCGGCGGCGGTCATCGGCGGCGGCCAGAGCGCCCTGGAGTCCGCCGCCCTGCTCAGCGAGGCCGGCGCCCGGGTGCAGGTGCTGGTGCGCGAGCGGGAAATCTGGTGGCTGACCTTCGGCTGGTTCGGCAAGGACGGCCCGGTGCTGCCCCCGCCCGCTCCCCCTGTCGCGCCCGGAGCCGAACCCGCCAGGCCCTCGTGGCGCATCCGCAGGGGCCTCTACTGGCACGGCGCCCCCACCGAGGTGGGTCCCCGCTTCTTGGACTGGATCGGCGCCGCCCCCGATGTCTGCCGGCGCCTGCCCAGAGGCGTGCGCGCCCCCCTCACCTACAAATGCGTCCGCGCCGCCGGCGCCCACTGGCTGCCCGACCGCCTGCGCGAGGTGGACATCGCCCTGCACACCGCCGTGCGCCGCGCCCAGGCGCGCGACGGACGCGTGGAGCTCGAGCTCGAGGACGGCTCCCGGCGCGCCTTCGACCACGTCTTCCTGGGCACCGGCTATCGCATCGACGTGCGCCGCTACCCCTTCCTCGCCCCCGAGCTCGCCGCCGAGCTGCGCGTCAGGGCCGGCTCACCGGTGCTGGCCACCGGCTTTGAGTCCTCGATCCCGGGCCTTCACTTCACCGGCGCCCTCGCCGCCGAGAGCTTCGGCCCGGCGATGCGCTTCGTGGTGGGCACCTGCTACACCGGCCCCGCGCTCACCCAGGCGCTGCTCGGCCAGCGCCGCCCGCTGTTTCGCTGGGCCTTCGACTCGCCCCGCCGCACACCCCTACCCGGCGTGGACACGAGCGAGCCCAAGCCGCCGGCCGGCGCCGGCCAGCCGCCGGCGCAGGAGCTCCCCGGCGAAGGCCAGTCCCGGGCCGGGATCGCGCCGGTCGAGGATGCCGAAGTCCCTGGCTCCCGCGTAGAGGCGCAGCATGCGCAGCGCCAGAGCGGGCCGCTCGCCGGCTGACACCCCCGACAGCGCGATCCGCAGCACCTGCGCGTCGGCGTCGGGGTGCACCAGCCGCACGCCCTCGCGCAGCGGCGGCTGCTCCCCCAGCGGCCGTCCGGCGAGCGCCGCGACCAGCCGCGGCGTCACCCGCGCGCCGGCCGTGTCGCCGAGGCTCCACTGGCCCGGCACGCGCACGTTCACCTCCAGGAACCACCGCTCGCCGGTGCGCGCGTCGCGCTTGGTCTCCACGCCCGCCACACCCACGAAGCCCGCCTGCTCGAGCACCCGCTTGGCCAGCGCCGTGGTGGCGGGCAGCGTCGAGGATTCTCCCACCGCGGTGGCGCCGAAGCCCGGCGGGTTCTGGCGCAGCTTGCGACAGCCGAACGCCACCGGGTAGCTGCCGTCGGCGAGCCGCACGAGGATCGCCTCCTCCACGTCATCGTCGCCGCCGGGCACGTACTGGCAGAGCAGCATCCCCACGCCGTCGCCCAGCGGGCGCTCGAGCACCGCCCGGGCCCCCTCGGCGTCGGCCACCAAGAAGGCGCGCTGCTCCCCATATCGCGCCCGCCACTCGTGCGAGAGCACCGGCTTGGCCACGCACGGCCACGGCGCCCGCGCGAGCGCCGCCTCCAGATCCTCGCCGCCACGTACCTGCGCCGTCCAGGGAACCGCCACCCCGGCCCGCCGCGCCACGCTCTCGGCGAGCTCCTTGTCCATCAGCGCCCGGTGTCCCGCCCCGCCGCGCTCGAACGCGCGCACGTTCTCCGGCAGCCGCCCCGCGCCCGCAAGCAGCAGCTCGCAGCTGCGGTCGGTGGCCGGAACCGCCACGCACCCCCGCCCGTCCCCGGCGATCCTCGCCACCAGCTCCAGCCAGCTCTCGGGCTCGAAGTCGAGGATCTCCTTCGCGGCGCAGTTGCTCGCCGCCGCGAAGCGGTCGCCCGGTTCGATCACCATCGTCACCGCCGCGCCGAGCCTGCTCATCCGCCGTGCGATCGCCAGGCCGGCCGCGTAGGGGTCGAGCACGATCACGTGCGGCCAGCCGTCCTCGCGGCCGCTCACCGATCCGCTCCCTCGCCCCCGCTCGCTCGCCCGCGCAGCCTCCGGTAGCGCGCGAGCAGCCCGGGGGAGACGCGGCTCCGCAACGCCCCCCGCAGACCGCTCGCCCCCAGCGTGGCCGCCGTCTGGGGCAGCGTGAAGCCCATCCGCGCCCCGGGGGGCATCAGCACCGTCCAGCTCACCTGGCTGGTGTGGTCGGCGAAGCGCAGCTTGTAGTCCTGCGCGCCCACCCCGAGATCCAGGCACTCCTCGCCCAGCTCGAAGCCCTGCTCGATCGCCGCGAGGATCGCCAGCATCGATGGCTTGAAGCGCCCGAAGCGCTCGTCCCAGCCGCCGTTGACGTACAGCGCCCGCCCGCCCGCCGCCAGGAACAGCTGGGCGGAGATCGCCTCGCCATCGAGCTCGGCGATCCACAGGCGAAAGCGCCGCTGCTCGAGCAGGTCGCGGCCGAGATCCTCCAGCAGCCCCCGCAGCGCGGGGCCGTAACGGGCTAGCTGGGACTCCCCGCGGCCCTCCCAGCGCCCGGCGTGCAGGCGCACGAACGCCTCGGCATCGGCGGCGAGCGTCGCCCGCGAGCTCTGGCGCATCACCCCGCCGGCCTCCGCGAAGCGCCGGCGCAGGCGCCGCATCTGCCCGCGGAAGTTCGCGCTCTTGCCCGCCAGCCAACCCTCGAAGGAGTCCTCCCGCAGACTCACCCCGGGGCAGTCGCGCGTCAGGTAGCGCGCACCCAGCGGCGCCAGCCGCCCCGGCCAGCCGGCCCGCAGCGCCCCCGTCCACGGCGCGCCCGCGGGCATCCCCTCCAGCGCCACCAGATCGACGTGGTCGGAGGCGCTCGCCATCGCCCGGGCGATCGCCTCGGCCACCTCGGCCTCGCGCCCCGGCCGCGCCAGCGGCGCGAGCCCAGCGGCCAGCTCGATGCCGGGCAGGCGCCAGTCCAGGCGCAGCAGGTGGGCGCCGTGGTCGGCGTAGAAGGGCGCGAAGCCGATCGTCTCCTCGCCCTCGCACACCGCGATCGCGCGCAGCGCCGCGCGCTCGTGCGCGAGATGCCGCCACCAGGCCAGCACGCAGGCCGGCGCCATCAGTGGCAGCCCCGCTTCGATCGCCAGCAGGTCCCACGCCGGGATCCACGTGTCGAGCTCCGAGAGCTCGGCGATGAGCTTCGGAACGAGCACGGAGCGTGACTGTAACCGAGCCCCCGCCGGCTGGCGCCGCCGGCTCAACGCGGCAGACGCTCGACCAGCGGACGCAACCGTGCCAGGCGCTCCTCGCTCAGCAGTCGCCTGCCGGCTCCGCGCACCCGCGCCCCCGCCAGCAGCGGCGCGTTCGCGGCGAACGTCAGCGCCAGGCGCCCCCGCACCGGCAGCAGCAGGTTCCAGGCGATCGGCTCGTCACCGTCGGCGAAGCGCAGCTTGTAGGCCTGCCCGCCCCAGCCCAGCTGAAGGCGCTCGTCGCCCCGGCGAAAGCCCTCCTGCACGCCCTGCAGGATTGCCAGCTGCGCCGGGCTCAGCCTGCTGTAGCGCTCGTCCCAGCCTGCGTTGAAGCCGACGATGTGCCCGCCCGCCGCCAGCGAGAGGTCCGCGCAGACGGGCGCGCCGCCGATCTCCAGCAGGCGCAGCCGAAAGCGCCCCCGCTCGCCCTCCCGCCCCTCCAGCAGCGCCGCGCCGGCGTCGGCGAGCATCTCGCCCAGCCCCTCGCCCAGCGTCGCCAGGCGCGAGTGGCCCCGCTCGCGCCAGCGCTCCCCGTGCAGGCGCACGAAGACGCCGATGTCCTCGGAGAGGCTGCGCCCGTCGCTCAGCCTGCTCGTGCCCCCCTCTTCGTCGAACATCCGCGCCAGGCGCCGCAGGCTCGCGCGGAACTTGCCCTTGCGCCGCGCCATCCACTCCTCGAAGGAGCCTCCCCCCAGCAGCACCACCGGCGCGGACTGCAGGTCGTGGCGCACGATCAGCGGGCGGAGCCCCCCCGGCCAGCCCTCCCGCACCGCCAGCGGCCAGGGCGAGGCCAGCGGCGCCGGCTCCAGCGCCACGATGTCCGGCCTCGGGCGCTCAGCGGCGAGCGCGCGCGCCAGCGCGCGGGCCACCTCCCACTCCCGTCCAGGCGCCGCCAGCGGCACCGCGCTCGTGGAGAGCTCGTCCGCCAGCAGCCGGTAGCGCACGGTCGCGCCCCGCCGGCGCCCGCGCTCGCGGTAGAACGGCGCGATCCCGATCAGCTCGCCGCCCTCGCGCACCGCGATCGCCCGCAGCGCCGCGTCCGCCGGCGCGAGATGCCGCCACCAGGCGAGCATCCAGGCGGGCCCGCTCATCGGCTGGGCGCGCACCACCGCGAGCGCGTCCCAGGCCGGCGCGAGCTCCTCCAGCGCGCCGAGCTCGTCGATCGTTTCGGCGCCGCTCATCGGGCGAGCTTCCGTCTGGCCCCCCGCAGCCGCTCGATCTGCTCGGGCGTGAGCGTGCGCTTGGCCGCGTCGCGCACGGCGCCGGAGGCGAGCATCGGCGCCGTGCGCGCCGCCGTCGCCGCCAGGCGCCGGTTGGCCACCGCGAGGATCCCCCACGCCACCGGCGCGTTGCCGTTGGCGAACTGCAGCTTGAAGGAGTCATCGCCGATCCCGATGTCCAGCCGCCGCTCCCCGCGCGCGTAGGCGTCCTCGATCGCGCGCGCCATGCCAAGCAGCGGCGGGCTCAGGCGCGCGTACTCCTCGTCCCAGCCGCTGTTGACGGCCAGCAGCTCCCCTCCCGCGGAGAGGAACAGGTTGGCCCAGATCGGCCGGCCCTCGACCTCCGCGAGCCAGACGCGAAAGCGCCCCGAGGGCGTGAGCGCCCGGCCCGCCTGGATCAGCATCGCCGGCATGCGCTCGCCCGGCGTGAGCAGGCTCGACTCCCCCCGCTCGCGCCAGCGCCCCGCGTGCAGCTCCAGCAGGCTCGCGACGTCCGCCTCCAGCGTCTCGGGCGTACCAAGCCGCAGCGCGCCGCCCTCGGCCTCGAGCATGCGACCGCGCCGGCGCAGGTTCTTGCGAAAGCTCGCGCCGCGCGAGCTCAGCCACGACTCATACGTGCCCGCCAGCGTCACCGTGGGGCAGCCGTGCACGTGATAGGTGCGCGCGAAGGGCCGCACCCGCCCCGGCCAGAGCTCGCGCAGAGCGGCCAGCCAGCAGGACTCCGGGGGCATTCCCTCCAGCGCCACCAGGTCGGGCCGCGGCGAGGCCCCGGCGAGCGCGCCGGCGATCGCCCCCGCCACCTCCCACTCGCGCCCGGGCGCCGCCAGCGGCGCGAGCCGGGCGGCCAGCTCGATCCCCGGCAGGCGGTAGTCGATCCGCCCCCGCCGGCCCTCGCGCACGTAGAAGGGCGCCAGCCCGATCAGCGCGCCGCGCTCGCGCACGCACACCACTCGCGGCACCGCGTCCGCCGGCGCCAGGTGCTCGAGCCAGGCGATCACCCAGTCGGGCGCCATCAGCGGCAGCGCGTCGGCCACCGCCAGTCCGTCCCACTCCGGGCGCAGCCCCGCGAGCGCACCGAGCTCATCGATCAGCTCCACCTCCAGCGCCCCCGAGCTCACGCGGCCGCCGCCTCGCTCAGCACGTCCAGCGTCTGCGCCGCCACGCGCTCCCAGCGAAAGCCCGCCGCGTGCGCCAGCCCGCGCTCGATCAGCTCCACCGGCCTGCTCATCGCCCGCTCGAGACCCTCGCGCCACGCCTCGGGCGAGCGCTCGCCCACCACGATCGCCCCCGGGCCGCTGGTCTCCTCGAGCGCGCCACCGCCCGCGGCGATCACCGTGGGGGTGCCGCAGGCCATCGCCTCCAGCGGCGTCATCCCAAAGCCCTCGTAGAGCGCCGGCGCCGCGTAGGCGTCCGCGGCGCGGTAGAGCTCGAGCAGTTCGTGCTCGCGCACTGGCCCCAGCAGTGAGCAGACCCCGCTGGCGCGCGCCGCATCGGCGATCTCCCGCCCGCGAAAGCCCGGCACTCCCGCCAGCGCCACCCGCCAGCGTGAGCCCTCTCGCGCCGCCAGCTCGGCGGCGTCGATCAGCACCTCCAGCCCCTTGCGCGGCTCCAGCGCGCCCACGTGCAGCACGAACGGGCCCTCGATGCCAAAGCGCGCGCGCACCGCCGCCCGCGCCGCGTCGCGGTCGCCGGGCGCGAACTCCTCGTCGACGCCGAGCGCCACCACGCGGATCCTCTCGGCGGGCACACCCCACAGCTCGCGCACGTCCCGCGCGGTCGCCCGCGAGACGGCGATCACCCGTGTGGCGCCGCGGGCGCTGCGACGCACGCTCGTGCGGAAGCGACGCTCGTGCTCGGCGCTCTTGGTTCCGGGCAGGCGCAGCATCGCCAGGTCGTGGACCGTCACCACGCCCGGCACCGGGCTGCGTCGCGGCAGCACGCTCTCGGGAGCCCACAGCACGTCCGCGCGCGCCTGCGCCAGCCACAGCGGCAGGAACGCGTTGCGCCACACCGAGGTGCCCTTCACGCGCACCCTCACGCGGACCGCGCCGGGCACCTCCCGCACCGGTCGCCTGGTGTTGGCGAGCAGATGCAGCTCCTGGCCCATGCCGATCAGCTCGCGCGCGATGCGGTCCAGGTACTTGGGGATGCCGCCCCACTTGCCCTCGAGCACGTTTGCGTCGATCGCGATGCGCATGATCTGGGGCCGCCCGGCGCGAGCGCACGGCGGCGTCACGCGGACGATAGCGCCGGGCCTGGCGGCACCCCGGCCGCGGCTCAAGTGCCGGCCGCGGGCGGTCGATGAAAGAACTGACCGCAGACGGGGCCGATCCCTACGCTTTAGACTTACAACCTGCTGTCGTGGATCGGCGGTGTTCTCACCACGCGCGCCAGTCGGTCCCGGCCGCACCGCCACATGGACTCTCGCCAGCAATTCAGCACGATTTGGGCCTACCGCCGTTGGCTCGCCCTGTTCGTGGTGCTGACCGCGCTCATCACCTACGCGGTCAGCAGGGGTCAGCCCCACACCTACAAGGCCACCGCGCTCGCCCAGCTCGTGTCCGCCGCGGAAGCCTCCGGGCAGGTGCTGGCCCCCGAAGAGCAGCAGACGATCACCAACAGCTACCTGCGCATCGCCCAGACGCCGGGCGTCTACACGCTTGGAGCGCGCAACCTCGGCCGGCACGTCACCCCCAGCGAATTCGCCTCGCACGTGAGCGTCAATCCCGAGACCGACACGGCCGTGTTCGACGTCAGCGGCAGCGCCGGCACCGCGCCGCGGTCGGTCGCCTTCGCCAACGCCTACGCCAGCGCCTTCTCCACCTACGTCGAAGAACTGCAGGCCCACCAGCGCCAGGCCACGGTCAACCGCCTGCAGCAGCAGATCGGCGCCACCGAAGCGGCCATCGCCGCCACCACCAGCACGGTGCGCGCCACCCAGCTGCGCGAACAGCTGCGGGTGCTGCAGACCAAGATCAGCGAAGCGGTGGCCGCCCCCTCGGACGCCGTGCGCGTGCTCGGCTCCGCGCCGCTGCCCGCCAGCCCCGTCTCCCCCCAGCCCAAGCGCAACGCGATCCTCGCGCTGATCGTCTCGCTGATCCTCGGCTGCGGCGCGATCATCGCCTACTCCGCGATCGCCGACCGCTATCGCGACTCCGACGAGGTCGCCGCCGACATCGGTCTGGCGCTGCTCGGCGAGGTGCCCCGCGCCCCCCTCTACGAGCAGGCCACGATCGAGTCCTTCCGGCGGCTGCGCACCGCGATGCTCTTCGAGCTCACCGGCCGGCACGCCAGGCGCCGGGGCGCCGCCGCCGCGAGCAACGGCAAGGGCGCCCGGCACTGCGCAAAGGTGCTCATCACCGCGGCCGACCGCGGTGCCGGCAAGAGCTACACCACCGTC
>DATJVV010000222.1:0-4447 GCA_035501635.1 Solirubrobacteraceae bacterium
CGCGCGGGCGCGCGCGCGCACGCGCGGGCCCCCGAGATGGAATGGATACCCTGGGCCCGATGAGCCGCCGGGAGCAGATCAGGATGAGCGCCCGGGAGGCCGCGAGCTTCCTGGCGCTGGAGCGCACCGTCACCTGCGCCACCACCGGCCCCCGGGGCTGGCCCCACCTGATGCCCCTCTGGTACGTCCTGCGGGACGCCCCCGCCGGAGAGCCCACCGATGGACGGGCAGGCGCGGGAGAGGCCCCCGCCGGAGAGCCCTCGCCGCGGGTGTGGGCGTGGACCTACGGGAGCTCCCAGAAGGTGCGCAACCTCGAACGGGACCCCCGCGCCACGCTGCAGGTGGAGGCGGGGGAGGCCTACCAGGAGCTGCGGGGGCTGATGTTGGAGTGCGAAACGGTGATCCACCGGGACCTCGACACGGTGGCGAGCCTCGGCGGGGCCATCCTGGCGCGCAACTCGGTGCCCCGCGGCCAGGAGCCCCCCGCGGAGCTTCCCCCGGAGGCGCTGGCGGCGGTGAGGGCCCAGGCGCCCAAGCGGGTGGCGCTCGAGTTCGTGGAGCGCCGCCGGGCCTCCTGGGATCACCGCAAGCTGGGCGGCGTCCACTAGGCTCCGCTCAGTGGCCGAGCTCAAGGGATTGATCCTGGCGGGGGGCAGGGGCACGCGCCTGCGGCCGATCACCCACACCTCCGCCAAGCAGCTGGTGCCGGTGGCGAACAAGCCGGTGCTGTTCTACGGCATCGAGGCCATGGCCGAGGCGGGCATCGGGCGGGTGGGCATCGTGATCGCCCCCGAGACGGGACCGGAGATCGAAGCGGCCGCGGGCGACGGCGCGCGGTTCGGGATCGAGATCGAGTACATCCTCCAGCACGAGCCCCTGGGGCTGGCCCACGCGGTGCTCACCGCGGAGGGCTTCCTGGGGCAGGACCCGTTCGTGATGTACCTCGGCGACAACCTTCTGCAGGGGGGCATCGTGGACCTGGTGGGCGCCTTTCGCGAGCACGGCCCCGACGCCCTGATCCTGCTCACGCCGGTGCCCGACCCCGAGAACTACGGCGTGGCGGAGCTCGCGCCGGCCGGTGAGCCGGGCGGGGTGGGCCGGGTGGTGGCGCTGGTGGAGAAGCCCGGGCAGCCCGCCACGGACCTGGCGCTGGTGGGGGTGTACATGTTCACGGCCGCCATCCACGAGGCCGCCCGCGCGATCGCGCCCTCGCCGCGGGGGGAGCTCGAGATCACCGACGCCATCCAGCATCTGGTGGACCGGGGCATGCGGGTGGAGCCCCACGTGGTGCGGGGCTGGTGGAAGGACACGGGCCGCCTGGAGGACATGCTGGAGGCCAACCGGCTGATCCTCGACAACCTGGTGGGACGGGTGGAGGGGGAGCTGGTGGACAGCACCCTGGACGGCCGGGTGGCGGTGGCGGCGGGGGCCCGCCTGGAGCGCACCACCGTGCGGGGGCCCGCGATCATCGGCGCGGGGGCCCGGCTGAGGGACTGCTACGTGGGCCCCTACACGGCGGTGGGGGAGGGCTGTGAGATCGAGGGGGCGGAGGTGGAGCACTCGATCCTGCTGGCGGGCTCCAGCGTGCGGGAGCTGGACGGCCGCATGGAGTCCTCGCTGCTGGGCCGCAACGTCACCGTGCGCCGCTCCGCGGGCCAGCCGCGGGCGTACCGGTTCATGGTGGGCGACAACTCCGACATCGTGATCCTCTGATGGCCCGGCGGGGGGCCGTGCCGATGACCATGCCGGGGGCCGTGCCGATGGGTCCGCCGGGAGCCCTGCCGATGGCCGTGCGGGTGGCGCGCTGATGCGGATCCTGGTGGCGGGCGCCAACGGGATGCTCGGGCGCGACGTATGTCAGGCGGCGCGCCGGGCGGGCCACGAGGCGCTGCCCCACGACCTGCCCGAGCTGGACATCGTGGACGGGGAGGCGGTGCGCGAGCTGCTGCGCCGGGAGGCGCCGCGGGCGATCGTCAACTGCGCCGCCTGGACGGACGTGGACGGCGCGGAGAGCCACGTGCAGGAGGCCTACGCGGCGAACGCCGCCGGCGCGGGCAACCTCGCGCGGGGGGCCGCGGAACTGGAGATGGCGCTGGTGCACGTGTCCACCGACTACGTCTTCGACGGCCAGCCCCCCCGGGACGCCACGGGCGCCGAGCGGGCCTACCTGGAGCGGGACCCCACGGGCCCCAGATCGGTGTACGGCGCCAGCAAGCTCGCGGGGGAGCTCGAGGTGCTCGCGGCCTCCGCCCGCCACACGGTGGCGCGCACCGCCTGGCTGTTCGGGGTGGGGGGCAAGAACTTCGTGGACACCATGCTCGCCCTCGCCGGCGAGCGCCCCGAGGTGTCGGTGGTGGACGATCAGATCGGCTGCCCCACTTGGACGGGCCACCTGGCGCCCGCCCTGGTTGGCCTGCTGGAGCGCTCGGTGTCGGGCCTCGCCCACCTGGCGGGCGCCGGGCGGGTGTCCTGGCACGGCTTCGCCCGCGAGATCTTCCACCAGGCGGAGTCCCCCTGCCGGGCGCGGGCGGTGAGCTCCGCGGAGTTCCCCCGCCCGGCCCCCCGTCCCGGCTGGTCGGCGCTGGAGTCCGAACGCCAAGACGTCATCCCCCTGCCCCCCTGGCAGGACGGCCTCGCGGCATACCTCGCCGCCCGCGATGGGATGATCCGGCCATGAGCGTCGAAGGCGCGGTCAAGGGCGACCGGATGTCGCCCGATCCGATCGAGAGGGCCCACTGGATGGAGGCCCGAGCATGAAATTGCTCGTGTGCGGCGGCGCGGGCTTCATCGGCTCCACCTTCGTGCGCCAGCGCCTGCTCGAGCACGGGGACGGGGTGACGGTGCTGGACAAGCTCACCTACGCCGGCCGCGAGGAGAACCTCCAGGACGTCGCCGATGCGCCGGGCTTTCGCTTCCTGCGGGGAGCCATCGAGGACCGCGAGGCGGTCGCCGAGGCGCTCGACGCCGGCGTGGGCGGCGGGGAGATCGAGGCGATCGTGAACTTCGCCGCGGAGACCCACGTGGATCGCTCCATCGCCGACCCCGACGCGTTCGTGCGCACCCACGCCCTGGGCACCCACGTGCTCCTGGAGGCCGCCCGGGAGCGGGGGCTGCGCTACCTGCAGGTGTCAACCGACGAGGTGTACGGGTCCATCGCGCAGGGCACCTTCACGGAGGAGTCCCCCCTTCGGCCCTCCTCCCCCTACTCCGCCACCAAGGCCGGCGCGGACCTGCTGGTGGCGAGCTATCACCGCACCTACGGCCTGCCCGCCACGATCGTGCGGGGCTCCAACAACTACGGCCCATACCAGTACCCGGAGAAGCTCATCCCCCTGATGATCCTCAACGCCATCCACGGGGACCCCCTGCCGGTGTACGGGGACGGCATGCAGGTGCGCAACTGGATCCACTCAACCGACTTCGCCCGGGCGATCGGCCACGTGCTCGAGCACGGCGCTCCCGGCGAGGTCTACAACGCGGGGGGCCCCGACGAGGAGGCCAACATCGAGGTGGTGCGCCGCATCATCGCCCTCACGGGCGCCTCCGAGGAGCAGATCGAGCACGTGAGCGACCGTCCCGGCCACGACGTGCGCTACTCCCTGTCATCCCGGAAGGTGCGCGCCCTGGGCTGGGCTCCCCGGGTGCGCTTCGCCGAGGGCCTCGCCGACACCGTGAGCTGGTACCGGGAGAGCTCCTGGTGGTGGCGGCCGATCCGCTCGGGCGACTACCGCGCCTATTACGAGCGCCAGTACGGCCGCGCCCTCAGCTGACCGAGAGCCCTCGCGATCGGCCGAGCCTCTGGGTGCCCCTCAGCCGACGCCTGAGACCTTCCAGCGGCCGTTTTCCTTGACGAGGTCGAGCGTGGAGGTCTGCTGCTTGCCTTCGTGCACGCTCTTCACCCGCGCGCTCGCGCCGGCGCCGCTCACCTTCACGGACCGCACCGTCACTTCGAAGTTGTCGATCTGCTTGAGCTGCTTTTCGATCGCCTTCGCGCACCCCTCCGAGCTCCTGTTCAGGGCGGCCACCACGCCGGCGGCGAGGTCTTCCGAGCACACCTTCTTGGCTTCCAGGGAGCCGCCGTGGCTCTGGAGGTCGGCGATCGCCTGGGCCACCGCGTGCTGTTCGCCCTTGAAGGAGCTCGTGGAGGTGCTCGCCGCGCCGCAGGCGCCCACGCTCACCGCCAGCCCGACCGCCAGGCTCCCCGTGAGCAGGCCCCGCGGGAGCCCGCGGAGCGATCGAGGGGCCGAAACAAGTTGGGGGGGCAGGCGCATGGCCGCCCATCCTATTCGCCGGATCGCCCGGGCGCCGGGCGGGGGAGGGCGGGCGCTCGTCCGCGCCGCGCGACGCCGCCGCGATCGATTCCCGCTCGCCCGCCGGCCCGTGGGCCCCGCGCCGTGGCCAACGTTCCAAGACTTAGAAACATTCTCGCCGAGCGCTTGACGGGCAT
>DATJVV010000223.1:0-7609 GCA_035501635.1 Solirubrobacteraceae bacterium
GCCAACCCGCGCCGCAAAGGAGCCGCCATGCCCACCTACATCATGCTCTCGACGCTGACCCCCGAGGGAGTGCAGACGGTCAAGAACAACCCCGAGCGCATCCGCGAGGTCAACAACGAGGTCCAGCAGCTCGGCGCCACCGTCAAGGCCCAGTGGGCCACCCTCGGCCACGTGGACTTCATCTCCGTCGTGGAGGCCCCCGACGACGCCACCATGGCCCGCGTCTCCCTCGAGCTCGGCTCACGCGGCACCGGCCGCTACGAGACCCTCTCGGCGATCGGCGTGGACGAGTTCATCCAGTCGTTGAGTTGAATGAGGGTCCTCGTCGTCGGCTCCGGCGGTCGCGAGCACGCCCTCGTGCGCGCCATCGCCCGTTCCCGTGACGCCGAGGAGGTGCTCTGCGCGCCCGGCAACGCCGGCATCGCCGCCGACGCCCGCCTGCTCGACATCCCCGGCGAGGACGTACAGGCCATCGTGGCCGCCGTCGAGCGCGAGGCGGTGGACTTCACCGTCGTCGGCCCCGAGGCCCCCCTCGTCGCAGGCCTCGTCGACGCCCTGCAGGCTCACGGCCACCTCGCCTTCGGCCCCACCGCCGCCGCCGCCGAGCTCGAGGGCTCCAAGGCGTTCGCCAAGCGCGCCATGCTGGAGGCCGGCGTGCCCACCGCCCGCCACCACCACGTCCACACCCTGCGGGAGGGCCTCCACGCGGTGGCCGAGCTCGCCTCCCCCGGGGTGGTGGTAAAGGCAGATGGCCTCGCCGCCGGCAAGGGCGTCACGGTGGCGGCCTCGGCGGAGCAGGCCCAGGAGGCGTTGCGGGAGGTCTTCCTCGAGGGCCGCTTCGCGCCCGCCGGCCGGGACGCTTCCGCGAGCGCCGTGGTGGAGGAGCTCCTCACCGGCCCGGAGCTCTCCCTACTGGCCCTCTGCGACGGCCTCACCGCCCTGCCCCTCGCCCCCGCCAGGGACTTCAAGCGCATCGGCGAGCACGACACCGGCCCCAACACCGGCGGCATGGGCGCCTACAGCCCCGTCGCCGGCCTCACCGATCAAGACGTCCAGGAGCTCTCCCGCACCCTCCAGCAGCCCATCCTCGACTGGATGGCCGCCCGCGGCACCCCCTACAGGGGCGTCCTCTACGCCGGGCTGATGATGACTGCCGAGGGCCCCCGCGTGCTCGAGTACAACGTCCGCTTCGGCGACCCCGAGACCCAGGCCGTGCTCCCCCGCCTGCGCTCGGACCCCCTCGATCTGCTCCTGCGCTGCTCCCGCCCCGGCGGCCTCACCGACGAGCACGGCCATCCCATCGCCGTCCACTGGGCCCCCGACTGGGCCGTCACCGTGGTCCTCGCCAGCGCCGACTACCCCATCTCCTCCTCCAAGGGCGATCCCATCTCCGGCCTGAATGACCTCCCCGCCGCCATCGAGCTCACCCACGCCGGCACCGCCCTCGCCCCCGACGGGACACTCGTCACCGCCGGCGGCCGCGTGCTCAACGTCACCGCCCTCGCCCCCCACCCCGAGTCCGCGCGCGCCGCCGCGTATGCTGCCACCCGGATGATCTCCTTCGAGGGCATGCAGCTGCGCACCGACATCGCCGCCGGCGCCGCCGAGCTGGCCCCGGAGGGCGTCGGTGGCTGACGTCACCCCCATCTCCCCCCTCGCCGAGGCCGAGGTCCGCGCCGAGCTCGAGGACATCGACGTGGACGCCCCCCGCGTGGGCATCGTGATGGGCTCCAAGAGCGACATGGACGCCATGCAGAAGGCCGCCGCCGAGCTCGAAGACCGCGCCATCCTCCACGAGCTCCGCGTCATGTCCGCCCACCGCGAACCCGACGTCGTCGCCGAGTACGCCAAGAACGCCCACATGCGCGGCCTGCGCGTCATCATCGCCGGCGCCGGCATCTCCGCCGCCCTCCCCGGCGCCGTCGCCGCCCACACCGACCTGCCCGTCATCGGCGTCCCCCTCTCCGGCCGCCTCACCGCCGCCGGCGGCCTCGACGCCATCCTCTCCATCGTCCAGATGCCCCCCGGCGTGCCCGTCGCCTGCGTCGGACTCGACAACGCCCGCAACGCCGCCATCCTCGCCGCCCAGATCCTGGGCGCATGATCCCCCGCTACACCCGCCCCGAGCTCGCCTCCCTCTGGAGCGACGAGGCCCGCATGGAGAGCTGGCGCAAAGTGGAGGTCGCGGCGTGCATGGAGCTGCCGATGCTGCTTGGCCACGACGGCCCCACCGAGGCCGAGCTGAAGGCCGTCGCCGACGCCACCTTCACTGTGCGGGCCGTCCACGAGCGCGAGCGCCTCACCGATCACGACGTCGCCGCCTTCGTCGACGTCCTCGCCGCCTCCGCCGGCGACGCCGGCCGCTGGATCCACTTCGGCCTCACCAGCTCCGACGTCCTCGACACCGCCCTCGCCCTCCAGCTGAAGGCCGCCGGCGAGCTCGTCGTGGCCGGCGCCCGCGAGCTCACCGCCGCGCTCGCCGCCCGCGCCCGCGAGCACGTCGCCACCCTCTGCGTCGGCCGCACCCACGGCGTTCACGCCGAGCCCACAACCTTCGGCCTCAAGCTCGCCGGCTTCGCCTTCGAGGCCCACCGCAACGCCCAGCGCCTGCACCGCGCCTTCGCCCAGGTCGCCGTCGGCGCCATCTCCGGCGCCGTCGGCACCTACGCCGCCACCGCCCCCGACTACGAGCTCGCCGTCCTCACCCGCCTGCACCTCGCCCCCGAGGACATCTCCACCCAGGTCATCCCCCGCGACCGCCACGCCGAGCTCCTGCAGGCCATCGCCCTCGCCGCCGCCGGCGTCGAGCGCCTCGCCACCGAGATCCGCCACCTCCAACGCACGGAGGTCCGCGAGCTCCAGGAGCCCTTCCGCGCCGGCCAGAAGGGCTCCAGCGCCATGCCCCACAAGCGCAACCCCATCAAGAGCGAGCAGCTCTCCGGCCTCGCCCGCGTCCTGCGCGCCAACGCCCAGGCCGCCCTCGAGGACGTCGCCCTCTGGCACGAGCGCGATATCTCCCACTCCTCCGTCGAGCGCATCATCCTGCCCGACTCCACCACCCTCATCCACTACATCCACCACCGCGCCATCTCCCTCGTCCGTCACATGCTCATCGACGACCGCCGCATGCGCGCCAACCTCGAGCTCGCCCACGGCGCCCTCTTCTCCCAACGCGTCCTGCTCGCCCTCGTCTCAGCCGGCATGAGCCGCGACGACGCCTACCGCCTCGTCCAGGAGCTCGCCCAGCGCGCCTGGGACGACGCCATCCACCTGCGCGAGCTGCTCGCCGCCGATCCCCGCGCCGCCGGCCTCGATCTCGACGCCATCTTCGACTACGGCCACTACGTCCGCTACGCGCAGGACATCATCGCCCGCCTGGACGCCATCGCCTGACGCCCGCCTGGATGCTGCACGCCATCGCCTGATTCGCACCATCCGCCATCGCCCCGCATGGCGACTGCCCGACTGGCTATCGTCCGGCCCGTGCCCCCCCTCGCCGACCTCCCCCTCATCGCCAGCGGCAAGGTCCGCGAGATCTACGACCTCGACGGCCCCGACGGCGGGCGCCTTTTGATGGTCGCCAGCGATCGCATCTCCACCTACGACGCCGTCCATCCCACCCCCATCCCCGACAAGGGCAAGGTCCTCACCGGCCTCTCCGTCTTCTGGTTTCACAAGACCTCCCACATCGCCGCCAACCACCTCATCTCCCCCACCGACGATGTTCCCGCGGAGGTCCGCGGCCGCGCCCTCGTGGTCCGCAAGCTCGCCATGCTTCCCGTCGAGTGCGTCGTCCGCGGCTACATCACCGGCTCGGGTTGGAAGGACTACCAGGCCACCGGCTCGGTCTCCGGCATCCCCCTTCCCGCCGGCCTGCGCGAGTCCGAGCAGCTCCCCGCTCCCATCTTCACCCCCTCCACCAAGGCCGACGTGGGCCACGACGAAACCATCGACTTCGACGCCGCCGCCCGCCTCGTCGGCGACCGCGCCCTGATGGAGCGCGTCCGCGACGTCTCCGTCGCCCTCTACTCCTTTGCCGCCGAACACGCCCGCGCCCGCGGCGTCATCCTCGCCGACACCAAGTTCGAGCTCGGCATCGACCACAACCCCCCCGGCGGCGGCCCGCCCGAGCTCGTGCTCGCCGACGAGGTCCTCACCCCCGACTCCTCCCGCTACTGGCCCCTCGACGGCTACCAGCCCGGCCGCCCCCAGCCCAGCTTCGACAAGCAATACGTCCGCGACTGGGCCTCCGCCAGCGGCTGGGACAAGCTTCCCCCCGCTCCCCCCATTCCCGACCACGGCGTCGCCGGCACCCGCGCCCGCTACGTCGAGGCCTACGAGCGCCTCGCCGGCGAGCCCTTCCAGGCCTGGCTCGATCGCGTCGCTTGAGCGCCCCCCCGCCCATGCGCGCCCGCGTCCTCATCCGTCCCAAGGCCGGCATCCTCGACCCCCAGGGAGCCGCCGTCGAGCGCGCCCTGCCCGCCCTGGGCTTCGCCGGCGCCTCCCACGTCCATGTCGGCCGTCTCGTCGAGCTCGACATCGAGGACGCCGACCAGCTCCGTCCCATGTGCGAGCGCCTGCTCGCCAACCCCCTCGTCGAGGACTACGAGATCCAGCTCCTCGACCCCGCCCCGCGCGACGAGGCCTCCGCCTGAGCCCGGTGAAGTTCGGCGTCATCCAGTTCCCCGGCACCTGCGACGAGCTCGACGCCCTTAACGCCGCCCGCCTCGTGGGCGATGCCCGGCTGCTCTGGCACGCCGACCCCCGCCTCCACCACGTCGACGCCGTCATCGTCCCCGGCGGCTTCTCCTACGGCGACTACCTCCGCGCCGGCGCCATCGCCCGCTTCGCCCCCGTCATGGATTCCGTCATCGCCTTCGCCCGCGAGGGCGGCCTCGTGCTCGGGATCTGCAACGGCTTCCAGATTCTCTGCGAGGCCAACCTCCTCCCCGGCGCCCTGCTCGTGAACGCCAACCGCCGCTTCACCTTCCGCCAGGTCAACCTCGACGTCATCCGCCCCCACACCCCCTTCACCCGCGCCTGTCCCCCCGCCACCGCCGATGGGGACAGTGAACAGCCCATTCGCCTGAGCATCCCCGCCAAGCACTCCTGCGGGCGCTATTACGCCGACGAGCCCACCCTCGACGCGATCGAAGCCCGCGGCCAGGTCGTCCTCCGCTACGCCCCCGGCGAGAACTTCAACGGCTCCCTCCGCGACATCGCCGCCGTCTCCAACCAGGCCGGCAACGTCCTCGGCCTCATGCCCCACCCCGAGCACGCCGTTCACGAGCTCCTCGGCGGCTCCGCCGACGGCCTCTGCCTGTTTCGCTCCATGTCCCTCGCCCTGGACGCGGACGCCACGTGATCGCCGCCCTCCCCACCCTGCGGGACGCTCTCTCCCTGGGCCTCACCGCCGCCGAGTACGAGCTCATCTGCGCCCACCAGGGCGGTCCCCCAAATCAGGTCGAGCTCGCCATGTACTCCCTGCTCTGGAGCGAGCACTGCGCCTACAAGCACTCCAAGCGGCTCCTGCGCACCCTTCCCACCGAGGGCCCCCACGTCGTCATGGGCCCCGGCGAGAACGCCGGCGCCGTGGACGTGGGCGGCGGCCTCGTCTGCGCCTTCAAGGTCGAGTCCCACAACCACCCCTCCGCCGTCGAGCCCTTCCAGGGCGCCGCCACCGGCGTGGGCGGCATCCTGCGCGACATCTTCGCCATCGGCGCCCGCCCCATCGCCGTCCTGGACTCCCTGCGCTTCGGCGAGTCCCTGGAGGGTCCGGGGGACGGTGGGGATGTTTCGAAAACGGGGGCCCGCGCGCGCGCGCGCGTACGCGCGCGGGGCGGCCGTGCGCGTTATCTCCTGGACGGCGCCGTGTCCGGCATCGGCCACTACGGCAACTCCATCGGCGTGCCCACCGTGGGCGGCGAGGTGTACTTCGAGGCCCCCTACGAGCACAACTGCCTGGTCAACGCCATGGCCCTCGGCCTCGCTCCCCGCGAGCGGCTCGTGCGCTCCGCCGCCGCCGGCCCCGGCAACCTGCTGGTGCTCTTCGGCGCCTCCACCGGCCGCGACGGCATCGGCGGCGCCTCCGTGCTCGCCTCCGCCGAGCTCGCCGGCGAGCACGCCTCAGGCGACGAGCACAAGCGCCCCACCGTCCAGGTGGGCGACCCCTTCGAGGAGAAGAAGCTGCTCGAGTGCTCCCTGGAGCTGCTGGACTCCGGCCTGCTCGTCTCCCTGCAGGATCTCGGCGCCGCCGGCCTCACCTCCTCGGCCGCCGAGATGGCCTCCAAGGGGGGCGTCGGCGTGGACATCGACGTCTCCCGCGTGCCCCTCCGCGAGCCCGCCATGGAGCCCTTCGAGATCATGGTCAGCGAGTCACAGGAGCGCATGCTCTGCGTGGTGGAGCCCTCCAATTTGCCCGCCGTCCTCGCCCTCTGCGCCAAGTGGGAGGTGGACGGCGCCGCCATCGGCACCATCACCCACAGCCCCCGCATCCGCGTTCTCGACGGCCAGCGCCTGCTCGGCGACATGCCCGTGCGCGCCCTCGTCGACGACTGCCCCATCTACGACCTTCACCCCGCCCCTCCCACCGCTCCCGAGGGCCTCGCCCCGGCCGTCCTCTATCCGCCGTCCCCCGCGACCATCCCCGCCGGCGCCTCCCGCCGGGAGATCCTGCTCGCCCTCCTCGCCAGCCCCAACCTCGCCTCCCGCCGGCCCCTCTTCGAGCAGTACGACGCCATCGTCCAGTCCCGCACCGTGCGCCGCCCCGCCGAGTCAGACGCCGCCGTGCTCGCCCTCCCCGACGGCTCCGCCCTGGCCGTGAGCATCGACGGCAACGGCCGCCGCGTCGCCGCCGACCCCTACCGCGGCACCGTCGAGGCCGCCCTGGAGTGCGCCGCCAACCTCGCCTGCGCCGGCGCCGAGCCCCTCGGCGCCACCAACAACCTCAACTTCGGCAACCCCGAGAAGCCCCACGTGGCCTGGCAGCTCACCGAGGCCGTCCGCGGCCTCGCCGACGCCTGTGAGGCCCTCCGCGCCCCCATCGTGGGCGGCAACGTCTCCCTCTACAACGAGACCCCCGCCGGCCCCATCTACCCCACTCCCGTCGTCGGCATGGTCGGCCGCCTCCCCGACGCCCGCCGCGCCTGCCGCCTGGGCTTCGCCCGCACCGGCGACGAGATCGCCCTCGCCGGCCTTTTCGCCCCGTCCCTGCCCGCCGGCGAGCTCGCCAAGCTCCGTGGCGAGCCCCTTCCCGAAACCCTGCCCGAGCCGGACCTCCACGCCATCCTGCGCACCCAGGAGCTCGTCCGCGAGGCCGTCCGCGCCGGCGTCCTCTCCAGCGCCCACGACATCTCCGAGGGCGGCCTCGCCGTCGCCCTCGCCGAGTGCTGCCTGGCCGGCGGCCTCGGCGCCCAGGTGCTGCTCGAGGAGCCCCTGCCCGCGCCCCCGCGCCCCGGCGAGGACCCCTGGCTGGCCACCCTCTTCGGCGAGGCCCCCGGCGGCTTTCTGCTCAGCGCCCCCCCCGAGGCCCTCGCGGAGCTCGCCGCCGGCGGCCCGCCGCTGCTCACCATCGGCGTGGTGGCCGGCGAGGAGCTCCGCATCGAGCTCG
>DATJVV010000224.1:0-2425 GCA_035501635.1 Solirubrobacteraceae bacterium
ACGAGCTGGTGTTCCTGGACATCACCGCCACCCACGAGCGCCGGGACACCATCGCGGAGCTCGCCCGTCGCACCGCGGACGAGGTGTTCGTGCCCTTCACCATCGGCGGAGGCATCCGCTCGCTCGCGGACGCCCAGGCGGTGCTGGACGCGGGCGCGGACAAGGTGTCGGTGAACAGCGCCGCCCTCGCCCGGCCACAGCTCATCGACGAGCTCGCCCGGGTGTTCGGCGCCCAGTGCGTGGTGCTCGCGGTGGACGCCAAAATGGCGGGGCCCCCGGGGAACGCAGGGGCGGGCACGGGAGACGGGGGAGATGGCCCAGATGACACGCCGGCGGGGGAAGGCCGGCGCTGGGAGGCCTATGTGGCGGGCGGGCGCAGGAGCACGGGCAGGGACGTGCTTCAGTGGACCAGGCAGGCCGTAGAGCGGGGCGCCGGGGAGATCCTGCTCACGAGCATGGACCGCGACGGCACCGAGCACGGCTACGACCTCGCCCTCACCGCCGCCGTCGCCGGATCGGTGGGCGTGCCGGTGATCGCCTCGGGGGGAGCCGGCAATCTCGACCATCTCCTGCAGGCCCTCCAGGCGGGCGCCGACGCGGTGCTCTGCGCCTCCATCTTCCACTACGGCCAATACACCATCGCCCAGGCCAAGGACCACCTCGCGCGCGCCGGCGTGGGGGTGCGCCGCCAGTGAGCCTCACGCCCGGGAGCTCCCTCGGTGATCGCCACTGCCGGGAGCGTCGGTGATCGCCGACGGCCGGGAGCGCCGGTGATCGCGGACGGCCACGAGCTCCTTTCCCTGCTGCCGGAGGTGCCCGGCGGCGGGGTCCTGCTCGCGCTGGCCGCCCGCCCGGATCTCGCGGATCTGCACGCCGAGCTGGTGGGCGGCGCCGTGCGCGATCTCATGCTCGGGCGGCCCGTGCGCGAGCTCGACGTGGTTGTGGCCGCCCGCCCCCAGGCCTTCCTGGAGGCCCTCGCCGATGCCGTGGGGGGCACCCCGGAATTGTGCCTGCACGAGCGCTTCGCCACCGGCTCCCTGAGCTGGCGCGACGCCGGGATCGAGGGGGACGCCGGGAGCGGGGGGGATGCCGGGAGCGGGGGGGAGGCCAGGATCGACGTGGCCACCCGGCGCGCCGAGACCTATCCGGTCCCCGGCCAGCTGCCCGAGGTGAGGCAGGGAACCCCCGAGGAGGACCTTCAGCGGCGGGACTTCACGGTGAACGCCATCGCCCTCTCCCTCGCCGGTGCCCACCGGGGGCGTTTGCGGGCCGTGGAGAACGCCATCGAGGACCTGCGCGCGCGCCGGTTGCGGGTGCTCCACGAGGAGAGCTTTCGCGAGGACCCCACCCGCCTGCTCCGCCTCGCCCGCTACACCGCCAGGCTCGCCTTCGCGGTGGAGCCCCACACCCTGGAGCTCGCCCGGCGGGCCCTGCGCGAGGGGGCCCTGGCGACGGTGTCCGGCGGCAGGCTGGGGGCGGAGCTGAGGTTGGCCCTCGCCGAACCCAACCCCGTGGCCTCCCTCGCCGCCCTGGATCGCCTGGGCGTGCTCGCCGCGTTGCATCCCCGGCTCACCTTCCACGAGCCCCTGGCCACCGCGGCCCTGCGCCTGCTCGACGACACCCTGCGCCGGGGGGAAGCCAGCCGCGACGCCCTGCTCCTGGGGGTGATGCTCGCGCCCATGCTCGCCGCCGTGCACGCCGGGCCCGGCGCCACCGAGCGCGAGGCCGCCGCCCGGGAGGTTGGTGCCCGCGAGACCGCCCCCCGCGAGACCGCCCCCCGCGAGACCGCCCGGGAGCTCCTGGAGCGCCTGGAGGTGCCCGCCCGCGAGCGCGAGCTCGCCATCGCCGCCGCCGTCTCCGCCGAGTCCCGCGCGCGGGAGCTCGCCGCCGCCCACACCCCATCAGCCATCTACCGCGCCGTGCGCCTCGCCCAGCCCGAGCCCGTGGCCCTCGCCGGCGCCTGGGGGGAGCACCGCGGCTGGAGCCCCGCTTCCGCCGCCGCCGCCCGCTGGCTGGACGAGCTCCGTCACGTGCGCCTGCTCGTCGACGGCCACGACCTCATCCGCGCCGGCGTTCCCCAGGGCCCCCACGTCGGCCGCATCCTCGAGCGCCTCCTCGAAGACCGCCTCGACGAGAACCTCCCCGACGACCGCCCCGCCCAGCTCCACGCCGCCCTCAACCAGGCCAGGGCCCGAGCGTCGTCCGCTCCCTGATCCCTCCGCGACGGCCCTCCCACCGAAACCGTGCCCGACCCCCTGACCGATCCTCCCGCCGGCCCCCCGCGCCGCCGCCTTCCCGGGCCCCTCGCCGGCCAGCTCGCCTTCCCCCTCCCCGGCGGCGCCCGGGCCCTGTTCACCGACCGCTCCCTCGCCAACCTCTCCACCCTCCGCGGCCCCGCTTCCGAGCCGACGCTCACTCGCCGCCA
>DATJVV010000225.1:0-6876 GCA_035501635.1 Solirubrobacteraceae bacterium
AGCGCGGCGGGCGCTCGGGCGCCTCCGCCCGCTTCACCGACACCCGCTCCGCCCGGATCAGCCTGTTGGCCTGCAGCGGCGCCCCCACCTCCAGCTCCGCAAGGTCCGGCGGGCTCACCTCCGCGCCGCTCATCGCGAGGATCCGCTCGAGCACCCCCTCGGGATCGGCCAGGAACTGCTCGTGGCGCACCAGCAGCCGCCGCTCGCGCGCGTGGCTGAGGAAGGTCGCCACCGACACCAGCTGCGTGAGCCACAGGTTCGCGTTCATCACCAACGTCAGCCAGCGTCGCTCGGCAACCTCGTGCGGGTTCAGTTCGCGCGTGTTGGACGCCACCACCGCCCGCGGGTCCCGCACCAAATAGAGCAAATAGAGCTCCACCCCGGCCACCCGTTTGAGCTCCCGCGCCCGCAGCGGGAAGTGCGAGCTGTCCACCACGTACCTCGCTCCCGACATCTCCGCCACCGCCTCGATCAGCCGCCCCGCCACCCGCCGGTAGGGCCCTTTCAGCCGCCACCTCCGGGGCCAGAGGTCGGGGCGCAGCAGCGCCGAGGAACGCTCCACGCATCGATTCGCCGCCCCGCCCACCAAACCCTCGCCGTCGCCCGCCCGCTCCCTCACCCGGTCCCAGAAGCGCTGGCGCTCGGCGCTCGCCCAGCGCGGCCCCTCACCCTGCACCAGCCACTCCTCCAGCTCCCCCGCGTAGAAGAACCCCTCGCAGTTGCCCAAACACACCCCAAGGATCGTGCTGCCCGAGCGACCCGCGCCCATCACATACACAACTTTCCTGGGCGCCCCCGTCGATCGCTTGGTCATGAGTGAATCTGATCGCGCTCGTGCGCCGCTGGCCCGCCTCGCCGCCATGGTAGCGTGGGCCCACGATGTCGGTGCTGCTCGTCACGCCCAGCTGGACGAGGGATGGCGGCGTGGGGGCACACGTCATCGCCAGCGCCGAGGCCCTCGCCGCGCGCGGCACCCAGGTGCGCGTGCTCGCCGCCCGCGTCGCCGCCGAGCCGCAGCCGCCCGGCATCACCGTCCACCACGCCCCCCGCCTGCTGCACTCCGGCCTGTCCTGTGCCGAGCGCGTACACGGAACCTCTTTCGAGAACCTCAGCGCCATCCACCTGCACCAGCTCGACGATCCCCCGCTCATCGAGCACCTGCGCACCGCCGCCCCGGTGCTGATGAGCGTCCACGGCTTCGTGGCCTGCGCCTCCCGCGTGCACTACTTCCGTCCCGGCCAGGAATGCCAGCGCCCCCACGGCCCCGCATGCGTGCCCAACCTGCTGCTGCGCGGCTGCGCCCACCTGCGCGACCCCCGACCGCTGCCCGGCCGCTACCGCAACGCCGCCACCGCCCTCACCGCCCTGCACCGCGCCGACCTCGCCATCTCCCACTCCAGCGCCGTCGACCGCCACCTCGCCATCAACGGTGTCGATCGCCGCGCCCTCGTGCCCCTGTTCGGCACCCTGCCACACCCGCTCCCGCCCTCCGTCACACGAGCCCCCGCGGCCCAGGACCCGTCACGGGAGCCCCCGGCCGAACCCTCCCGGCGGGTGCTCTTCGCCGGGCGTCTCGTGCCCGTGAAGGGCGCCGAGGTGCTCGTGCGCGCGCTCGCCCAACTCGACGCCGAGCTCGTGATCTGCGGCGAGGGCCGCTCGCTTGCGGCCACCCGCAGGCTCGCCAACCGCCTGGGCGTGGCCGAGCGGGTCGCCTTCCGGGGCTGGCTGGAGCCCCCCGCCCTGGCCCGCGAGCTCGCACGGGCCGCCGTGGTCGCCATCCCCTCCCTCTGGCCCGAGCCCTTCGGTCTCGTGGGCATCGAGGCCCTCGCCGCCCGCCGGCCGGTCGTCGCCAGCGCCACCGGCGGCATCCCCGACTGGCTGCACGACGGCGTCAACGGCATCGCCGTGCCCCCCGGCCATCCCCCCGCGCTCGCAACCGCCCTGCGCGAGCTCCTCGACGATCCCGCCCGCGCCCATGCGATGGCGCTCGCCGGTGAGCGCATGGTCCACGAGCGCTTCTCCCCCGAGCGCCACGTCGCCGCCCTGCTCGCCGCCTACGAGACCGCCCGGCGCAACTGGACCGCCGCCCGCGCCGGCGCGCCGCCCCCGCCCGTGAGCCTCGCCTCCGACGCGGGCGCCCCCGAGCCCTCCCGCGCCTGATCCGCCCATGTCCACGCTGCTGTGCATCTCCCAGTCGTTCCCCCCTGAACGCACCCCCACCGCCATCCGCGCCGAGAAGCTGCTGCGAGGTCTCTCCCGCCAGTGGCGGGTGCAGCTGCTCACCGAGTCCCCTCGGGCGCGATCGCGGGGCGAGCTGCACGTGCGCGTCGTTCCCGCCCGCCGCCCCCGCCGCCTGCTTGCCGCCCTGCGCCGCCTGCGCCTGGGAAAGCTCGTGGACATGCTCCTCTGGCCCGACGAATCCATCTTCTGGCTGATCCCCGCCGTGCGCGCCGGACGGCGCCTGATCCGCGAGCGCTCGCCCAGCGCCATCGTGGTCTTCATGATGCCCTACTCCTCCGGCCTCGCCGGCCTCCTGCTCAGCCGTCTCTCCGGCCTGCCCCTGATCCTCAACCTGGACGACTCCCCAACCTGCATCGACATGCACCCCCACTTCCCCACCCGCCTTCACCACCGCCTCGCCCGCGCCCTCGAGGACCTCTACGTCCGCCGCGCCGACGCCATCGTCTACGTCTCGCAAACCAACCTCCGGGCCGTCCGCGAGCGCAACCCCCCCGCCACCCATTCGAAGTTCCACCTCGTCCGCTACGGCGCCGACCCCCAGGAGTACCCGGCCGTCCCCCACGCCTCGCCGAACGACCGCCACGCGCCCGCCGGCCAACGCTTCCAGGCCGTCTACCTCGGCGCCATGTCCGGCTGGTGGACCCTGATCGACAGCCACGAGAGCGCCGGGGCGCTCAAGCGCCTCTACGCCGCCTGGACCCGCCTGGGACGCCACGTGCGCACCGAGCTCGACCAGCGCACCGCCTCGCCCGCCTTCGTGGGCGCCGCCATGCTCGACGCCATCGCCCGCCACCCCGACTGGGCGGGCCGGTTGAACCTCACCGTCTATGACAACACCTATCCCACCGCCGTCGTCGCCCGCGCCCTGGACGCCGCCGGCCTGCGCGAGGTCGTGAGCGTCGGCGAGCCCGTGCCCCACGAGCGCGTCGCCGCCATCCTCGCCGCCGCCGACCTGCTCTTCCTGACCCTCCCCAACCGCGATCCCGCGCTGCCCGGAGGACGCATCTCGGCCAAGACCTACGAGTACCTGATGACCGATCGCCCGATCCTCGCCGCCGTGCCCAGGGGGGAGAGCTGGGACTACCTGGAGGGCAAGCCCGGCGTACACCTCGTGGCTCCCGACGATCGCGCCCGCATGCGTGAGATCCTGGAGCGGCTCGCCGCCGCCAAGCTCGCGGGCGAATCCCTCTCAATCGACCGCTCCGCGCTGCGCGAGGAGCTCTCCTACGACACCCGCGCCCGCGAGCTCGCCCAGGTCATCCACGCCGCCATCGCCGAACACGCCGCCTGAGCGCCCGATTCGATGCCGCGCCGGCCCTCAGCCGAGGCTCGCCCTCAGCCGAGGCTCGCCCGCAGCCGAGGCTCGCCCGCAGCATCCCCGCCACCACCTCGGCGCTGTGCTCCACGCTCATGTTCGCCGCCGCGAACCTCCGCCCCCGCTCCCCCTGCTCCGCGCGCGCCCGCCGGTCGCCGAGCAGGCCCGCGAGCGCGTCCGCGAGCGCGCCCGCGCGCGGCTCCACCATCAGCGCCGCGCCCGCCCGCACGAGCTCGGGCCAGCTCAGCCGTCCGTCGATCGCCACCACCGGCCGGCCGCAGGAGAGGGACGCCGCGAGCGTGGTCTTGCGCGGCGTCGGTCCCGGCCGCTCCACACACACCAGCACCGTGCAGGCCGCGAGCGCCGCCGCGAGCTCCCCCGCGGGCAGCACCCCCGTGAACGCGGGCTCCCGCGCGAGCCCCAGCTCGCCCGCCGCCCCCAGCCAACGCCGGCCCGCCGCGGAGTCCCGCCCGGGCGCGCCCGCCAGCAACAGCCGCGCCGCGATCCCTCGCCGCTCGAGCTCGGCCATCGCCGCCAGCGTCAGCTCCACTTCGATCGCCTCGTGCGAGTACCCGAACAGGCCGATCCTGGGCTCACCGCCCGCGAGCTCCGGCTCCCCGCCGGGCGGATGGCCGGCGCACGGCAGGTTGGAGAAGACCGGCGCCACCCCGATCGGCCGGCGCACGAGCCAGGGACGTCTCGCCAGCCACTCACGCCGCTCAGGGTCGCTCACCACCACCGCCCGGCAGGCCCGCATCAGCTCGATCAGCGCCAGCCGCTGGCTGATCGACCATGCCTTGCCCCGCAACCCCCCCCGCCGCCACGGATAGGCGTACTCGTGCAGCATGCCCACCAGCGGCAGCCGCGTCTCACGCAGAGCTCCGAGCACGGTCGGCACCGCCAGCGGGATGCCGCGCCAGGCGTAGGAGAACACCGAGTAGTGCCACAGCACCGCCTCGAAGCCTCCCCTCCCGAGCTCCGCTCCCAGTCCCTCGCTCCAGCTCCGCAACGCCGCGATCCCCCGCCGCGGCGACTGCTCTCCCTCGCGCTCCAGCCACAGCAGCGAGCACTCGATCCCCTCACCCACCAGCCCCCGCGCCAGCAGCGTGGCGTGGTCGCGCACACCGCAGGGGTCCGTCGTCGAGACCCCCACCGCCGCCACCCGCAGCGGCCGCCCCTCAGCCACCGAGGATCTCGCCTCGATAGGCCGCGTCGAGCGACTCGCTCAACGCCTCCAGATCGCCCGTGGGCAGCACCAGGCCCTGGCTGGGCCCGCCGATAAGCTCCCGCATGCCCGTGTCCTCGCTCACCAACAGCGGCACCCCGCAGGCCAGCGCCTCCGCCGGCGCGTAGCCGAACCCGTCCTCGTAGGCGGCGTGAACGCACAGACGCGCCCTCCGCAGCGCCGGCAGCGGATCCCCGGCGCCCGCCACGATGCGGGAGTCCGCCGCGCACGCTCGCTGCACGAAGCGCCGCATCCCTCGCGTGCTCCAGCCCCCCACCAGCACCAGCCGCATGTCCGCGTGCTCCACCCGCCGGAACGCGTCGATCAGCAACGGAACCCCCTTGTGCACCGCCAGGCTGCCCACGTAGACCACGTCGAAGGTGCCCGTCCCGGGCGGCCCGCCCGCGCGCTCGCCGGGCGTGTAGCGGGGATCCGGCGTGAGCGGGAAGTCCACCAGCTTCTCCTCCGCCACCCCCTCCGCCAAGAACGACTCGCGGATGTAGCCCGAGGCCACATGGATGCGCTCGGCGAGCTCGTACTCGGCGAGATTGCGTCCCACGAGATGCGCCGTCCAGGAGCCTTCCAGGGGGTAGCGCGCGCGCGCTCTCTCGTGCTGGCGAGCCACCCTGCGCAGATGCGAGTTGGCGGACACCAGGATCAGCGACTCGTAGCCCGCGCCACGCGCCGCCCGCAGCTGAAGGAGCGCCTGGCTGTTGAACGCGATCAGGTGCTCGGCCGCCGGCAGCCGCCGGGCGGCGAAGGCGTCGAACTCGGCCAGGAAGCCGCGCGTGCGCAGTCCCGGCGAGGCTCCGGGCAGCCGCGCCAGCCAACCGGTCAGGCGCGCCACGCCCGCATCCCGCCAATCGCCCGGCGCTCCCCCCCCGCTCGGCGCCGGCGCCGATGCTCGTGTGGAGCCGCAGATGCAGCTCGCCCGCGCCCCGCCGCGCTCCAGCGCCGCGAGTATCTCGCCGAGATGGCGTCCCAGGCCGCCCTTTCCCAGCGGCGCCGAGCAGCTCACCGCCACCCGTCCCGCCGGCACCGCCGCCCGCTGCTCCCGCTGCGCCCTCGCCCGCCAGTCGGCGCCGAGGGGCCCCCCGGTCCCTTCCCCCGTCTGCTCGTCCCCGCTCGGCGGTCTCTCAGTCGAGGCTGTCATAGCCCCACAGCGCCACGAGGTCGCGCTCGAGATACTCGCTCAGCGCCACCACCTCGTCCCGGAAGCGCCCGCGCAGCTCGAGCATCAGACGCTCGTCCGGTGGATCCGGCCGGCCATAGACGAGATGGCGCCGCGTGCCCTTCAGGGCCGCCGAGCGCGCCGCCGCGGGGGTCAGCGTCTTGATCGCGCGCTTGGCCGTAAGCGAGATCGGACCCCGCCCAACCGACACCGCTCCCAGCAGCTCGTCGAGCCGCTGGGAGCGCATGCGCCTCACGGTCGCGTTCGCGGTGGTGGGCCGCACCGCGACGTGCCCCTCCAGCTCCAGGAAACGCAGCACCGCGCCCAACGTTCCCTCGTTGTCGTCCAGGAAGTCGTCGTAGATCAGCACCAGCAGCCGCTCGCGCGCGAACAGCTCGCCGTAGCGGCGCAGCTGCTCGACGTAGCGCACGTGTCGCGAGTAGAGCAGCAGCTGGGGCAGGTGCGAGCGGCGCGGAATCTCCCGACCCCCTGTCCGGGCGGGCTCCAGCGCGAGTGCCCGCCCCAGGTCCCGCTCACTCTCGATGTGATCCCGCAGCAGCTGAAGGTGCAGCGAGCGCAGGAAGCTCGCGGGCTCGCGCAGGATCGCGATCAGGCGCGCGTCAGGGCACATCCGCGCGATGCCCTCCGCCGCCGTCTGCGAGCTCAGATAGAAGGACGACGCCTCCCCCGCTCGCTGCTCGGGCCGGGCGCCGGCGAACAGCGACAGGTAGTCGCTCAACGTGCCCGGCGTCGCGCCCGCTCGCGCCGGCTGGAAGCGGGGCCGCAAATCGCTGGCGAAGAACCACGGCTCCTTCAGCTCGGGCATGTAGATCCGCGGATGCTGGCGCAGCATCTCGTCCAACGCCGTGGTGCCGCACTTGGGATGTCCGAGGCTGAAGAAGTCGGGCAGCCGCTCGCGCGATC
>DATJVV010000226.1:0-5016 GCA_035501635.1 Solirubrobacteraceae bacterium
CTCGCGGTGACGATGGGGGTCGTCGGCGGGATCGGCATCAACACTGCCCACGAGCTCGGCCACAAGCGCGAGAGCATCGAGAAGTGGCTCAGCCGCGTCGCCCTGGCGCAGACCGGCTACGGGCACTTCTTCATCGAGCACAACCGCGGCCACCACGTGCGGGTCGCCACCCCCGAGGACCCCGCCAGCGCGCGCCTGGGCGAGAGCTTCTACGCCTTCTGGCCCCGCACGGTGGCCGGCAGCCTGCGCTCGGCCTGGGGCCTGGAGCGGGTCCGGCTGGCCCGCATGGGACGATCGCCTTGGACCATCCGCAACGACATCCTCAGCGCCTGGGCCATGACGGTCGTGCTGTTCGCGGCGCTGGCCATCGCCTTCGGGCCGGTGGTGCTGCCCTACCTGCTGATCCAGGCCGTGATCGGCTTCTCGCTGCTGGAGGTGGTGAACTACCTCGAGCACTACGGCCTGCTGCGCCAGCGTCGGGAGGACGGCCGCTACGAGCGCACCCGCCCGGAGCACAGCTGGAACAGCAACAACGTGGCCTCCAACGTGCTGCTCTACCACCTGCAACGCCACTCCGACCACCACGCCAACCCGATCCGCCGCTACCAGGCGCTGCGCCACGTGCAGGAGGCCCCCCAGCTGCCCACCGGCTACGCCGGCATGATCGTGCTCGCCGCCGTGCCGCCGCTGTGGCGCAGGGTGATGGACCCCCGCCTGCTGGAGCACTACGGCGGGGACCTAGCCCGCGCGAACATCGCCCCCCGGGGCCGGGCGCGGATCCTCGCCCGCCATGGAGCCGCCTCGTGAGCGCCTTTCGCTGCCCCGGCTGCGGCTACGTCTACGACGAGCGCGTGGGCGACCCCCACGAGGGCTTTCCCGCCGGCACCCCCTGGAGCGAGGTGCCCGACGACTGGGCCTGCCCGGACTGCGGCGTGCGCGACAAGGTGGACTTCGAGGCGCTCCCGCCCGGCGCGCGCGGCGAGCCCTCCGCATGAGCGTCGCGGCCCTCACCCCCTACCCCGTGGCCGCCCGCGAGCTGCTGCGGGAGACCCTCTTCGACGCCGCCCGCCGCGAGCTGGCGCAGCGCCAGTGGAACGAGGTGACCATGTCCGACATCGCCCGCAGCGCGGGCGTGAGCCGCCAGACCCTCTACAAGGAGTTCGGCTCCCGCGATCAGTTCGCCGGAGAGCTGGTGCTGCGCGAAGGCGACCGCTTCGTGGTGGCCGTGGAAGGAGCCATGGACGCCCATCTCCATGAGCCCACCACCGCCCTCACCGCCGCCTTCTCCCTCTTCCTCACCGCCGCCGCCGAAGATCCTCTGATCCGCGCCGCCATCGCCGGCGCCGACGAGATGCTCCCCCTCGTCACCACCCAGGGCCAGCCCCTGATGGAGCGCTCCGCCGAGCGCCTCGTCCACGCCATCTCCTCCCGCTGGCCCCAGGCGAGCCCCCACGACGTGACCCTGCTAGCCGAGTGCCTCGTGCGCCTGGCCATCAGCTACGCCACCCTCCCCCACGGCCCCGTGCGGACCACCGCCGCCGGGGTGGCCGAGCTGCTGGGGCCCTACATCGAGCGGGCGCTCGCCGAGAGCTGAGCCGGGCGCGTGTCGGGTTATCCGTGCCCCGTCGGATACCCGGGCGGCCTGCCGGTCACCGGCGGCCAGTCGAGTTATAGTGCCGGCCGATGAGAAGACATTGCACGATGCGAAGAAGCGGAATCGTGCTCGTGGCGCTGACGATGTCCCTGGCGCTCAACGCCATGTCCACCGCCGCCAGCGCCCAAACGTCGTGCTCGCAGGTGCCCACCGTCTACGGCATTCCTCCCTGGGGCTTTCACACCGGCCCGTACACCGGGGCCAGCAGCTTCGCCAAGGGCCACGGGAACATCGACCTCGAAGCCAACACCGTCTCCGGCGTCATCTGCCAGCAGGATCGAGCGGGCACGATCATCATGTCGGTGGAGCACCACCTCCTCTACCACTCCCACTACGCCACGATGTGGGGCTACCCCGGGAACATCATGAAGATCAGGGTCCGCGTTCAGTCCAGCAGCGATCCGCGCTGCGAAGAGGGGACGGTGGGCCGGGCGACCCTCTACGCCAGCTACAACGGCGTGCGCAGCGACAGCGTCCAGTTCTTCTTCCCCGCCCCCTGCCGCGATCAGGACCACCTCTACCACGGGTCCGAGGTCAACAACCAGGTTCCTCCGCTGTAGGCCCTCGGCCCCGCGCACGTCACTCCTGCTCGCCCACTCGCGCGAACAGACCCACCAGATGTCCCTCCGGGTCCATGAAGTGCCCCAACACCATGCTCCCCATGATCGTCTCGGGACCCATCACACGCGTGCCACCCAGGCGCTCGGCCTTCGCCAGCGCCTCGCCCACGTCCGGCACGGCGACATAGAAGGTGACATGCCCCTCGTACCCCTCGGGCCCTTGGCCGATACCGCCGCCGATGCCGATCCCCTCGGGCGAGAGGTTCGCCTCGCGTGACACCGCGCCGTAGTCCATCGGGTTGTTCGTGTCGAACTCCCATCCGAACAGACTCCCGTAATAGCTGCGCAACGCCTGCCCATCCCCGCCGACGATCTCGAAGTGCACGACCGGCTGTCCCATCTCGTTGCCTCGCTTTCGCTCGCGAATCGTGGGGTCGAAGGCACGAACGTTAGCTCGGGCGCCCCCGCGAGCGTCCTCCAAGGCGACGCTCTGAGCTAGTACTCGATACCTCGTCCAAGGCTGCCGCGTGGCCGATCCCTGACGCTGCTACGTTGACGCCATGACACGAGCCGACCTGCACCGCCTCGTGGACGAGCTGCCCGAGGAGAGCGTGGACGCCGCCGGCGTACTGCTCACCCGCGCCAAGGACCCTGTGCTGGCTGCTCTGGAGGCTGCCCCGTTCGACGACGAGCCCTACACCGGCGAGGATCGAGCCGCCTCCGAGGAAGGCTGGGCCGCCTACCAGCGAGGCGAGGCGATCCGCCTGGACGAGCTGCGCGCGGAGACCGACGCTGACGCCTGAGCTCCCCGCGTGGGACGCCACGATCGCGCCCGCCGCCGCGAAGGCCCTGCGCAGGCTGCCCCGCAACGAACGAGACCGCATCCTCACCGCCATCGAGCGTCTGCCCGCCGGCGACGTGCGCAGCCTCAAGGGCCGGCCCGGCGAGTGGCGCCTGCGCGTCGGGAACTGGCGAGCCCTCATCCGCCTCGACGTCCGGGCTCAGGTGATCGTGGTGACGACCGTCAAGCCCCGGGGCCGCGCCTACGACCGCTGACAGCCGAGCCGGGCCGCCCGAATCCGCCGAAACCAAGCAGTTCCGGCCTCGATTTGGTACCCATAGGTGGTACCCACGCCGTTTCGCCCCTTCCCAGTGCCCCCGGTTGGATTCGAACCAACGACCTGCGGATTAGAAGTCCGCTGCTCTATCCAGCTGAGCTACAGGGGCCCGCGCGGGCGGCGATGGATTGCGCCCGCATCGCTATGGTCGCACGGCCCGACGCCGGATTCCGCCCGCCTCGGGATTGGCGCCCACGGGCGCCGCGGGGCCTGAGGGGGGCCGGCACGAGCCAGGAGGGCGCCGCACGGGCCAAGAGGCCGTCCGCAGGCCCTAGACTTAGGCAGGCTTCAAGCAAACCCTGTAGAAAGTGGACCTGTGAGCAGCTCGGTGGGGGATGACGAGGCGGACCTGACGCGCAAGCAGCGCCGTGAGCAAGCGCGCGCCGAGCGCAAGGCACTCGAGGAGGCGGAGGCGGCGAGCGCCAAACGCAAAGCCCGCCTCACCCAGCTGGGCATCGTGATCGCGGTCGTGGTCGTCGCCATCGTGGTGATCGTCATCGCCACCAGCGGCGGGGGCGGCGGCGGCAGCAAGAAGGCCGGCACCAAAGCCGCCAACGAAACCGTCTCCCTGGTCGACTCCGAGATCGGGGGCATCCCCCAGAACGGCAACGTCCTGGGCAGCCCCCACGCGCCGGTGACGATCCAGTACTTCGGCGACCTCGAGTGTCCGATCTGCCGTCAGTTCACGATCGGCGCCCTGCCGCCGATCGTCCAGAAGTGGGTCAAGAGCGGCAAGGTCAAGATCGAATACCGCTCGATGGAGACAGCCACCCGCGAACCGGAAGTCTTCAAAACCCAGCAGGTCGCGGCGCTCGCCGCGGGCAAGCAGAACAAGATGTGGAACTTCGTCGAGCTCTTCTACCACGAGCAGGGAGAAGAGGACAGCGGCTATGTCACCGAAAGCTACCTTCAGAACCTGGCTCAGCAGGTGCCCGGCCTGAATCTCACCACGTGGCAGAACGACCGCGGCGACACGGCCCTGGACAACAAGGTCGAAGAAGACGCCCAGGCGGCGAACAACGCCGGCTTCACGGGCACTCCCTCGTTCCTGATCGGCAAGACCGGCGGGAACATGAGCAAGCTCGAATACGCCTCGCTGACCGACCCCACGTCGTTCAACGAAGCCATCGAAAAGCAGCTGAAGGGATAGCTGCCGTGAGTCAGCGGGCCCTGCGGATCACGCTGATCGTGCTCACCCTGCTGGGCCTCGCGGTGGCCAGCTACGTCACCTACGTCCACTACTCGGGCATCAAACCCGCCTGCACCGCCGGCGAAGCCTGCACGAAAGTGCAGACCTCCCGCTACGCCGAGATCGAAGGCGTGCCCGTGGCCCTCGTCGGATTGATCGGCTACCTCGCCATCCTGCTCTCCCTGCTCGCGCCCGAAGACGAACGCACCCGCTTTCTCACCGCCGCACTCACCCTCGGCGGCTTCGGCTTCAGCCTATACCTCACCTACCGCGAGGTCTTCTCGATCCACGCCATCTGCGAGGAGTGCCTCTCCAGCGCCATCATCATGACCATCATGATGTGCCTCTCGGTGTGGCGCTACCTGCGCGGCGACATCGACGCCACCAGGGCCCTGCGCGCCCGGACCGACGCCGAGGAGGCGGACGCCGGCGCCGCCCTCGGCGCCACCCAGAGCTAGACGCTCACGCGACCCGGCCACACGCCCGCCCACCGGT
>DATJVV010000227.1:0-2764 GCA_035501635.1 Solirubrobacteraceae bacterium
AGGGTGAGGCAGAGCACGCGCATGGGCTGGTATCTCATGCGCCAGCGGATGGCCAGGCGGGAGAAGTTCCCGCTGATCGTCGAGCTGGAGCCGCTGTTCCAATGCAACCTGGCGTGTTCGGGCTGCGGCAAGATTCAGCACCCCGAGCACGTGCTGCGCCGGCGCATGGGGGTGGAGCAGGCTGTGGGGGCGATCGAGGAAAGCGGCGCGCCGATGGTCTCGATCGCCGGCGGGGAGCCGCTGATCCACCCGGAGATCCACGTGATCGCCGATGAGCTGGTGAAACGCAAGAGGTTCGTGTACCTGTGCACGAACGCGCTGCTGCTGGAGCGAAAGCTCGAGAACTTCAAGCCCAGCCCGTACTTCACGTGGGCGATCCACATCGACGGGCTGCGTGAGCGCCACGACGCCTCGGTGGAGCGGGAGGGCACCTTCGAGAAGGCGGTGGCGGCGATCGGCGCGGCCAAGGCGCGGGGCTTTCGGGTGAGCACGAACACGACCTTCTTCACGCACGATTCCGCGCAGACGGTGCGGGAGGTGCTGGACTACCTCAACGACGAGCTCCAGGTGGACGAGATGATGATCTCGCCCGCCTACGCGTATGAGAAAGCGCCAGACCAGGAGCACTTCCTGGGGGTCTCCCAGACGCGGGCGCTGTTTCGGGAGGCCTTCGCGGGCGGGCGGCGCAAGCGCTGGCGGCTGAACCACAGCCCGCTGTTCCTGGACTTCCTGGAAGGGTCGGCCGAATTCGACTGCACCGCCTGGGGGATCCCCAGCTACTCGCTGTTCGGCTGGCAGCGGCCCTGCTATTTGATGTCGGACGGCTACGCGAAGACCTACGAGGAGCTGCTGCGGAGCACCGACTGGGAGCGCTATGGCCGGGGCCGGGATCCGCGCTGTGAGAACTGCATGGCCCACTGCGGCTATGAGCCCACGGCGGTGCTGCAAACCTCCCGGTCGCTGCGCCAGTCCCTACGGGCCATCGTCGGCTAGGGAGATCGGCTCGGGCAGCGCCCGCTCGCGCCGGCCGGGACGGATGTCGCGCCAGGTGAGGCCTTCGGCGAGCAGCGCGGGGACGCCGAGCAAGAGCGCCGTGATCACCTCCACGGCCTGCAGCAGGATGCCGTAGGCCAAGGCGGGCCCGGCGGCGACGCCGTAGGCGGCGAGCACCACCAGGCAGGCGGCCTGGAAGACACCCACGTTGGAGGGGGTGGCGGGCAGGATGGCGCTCACGTTCACCGCCAGCAGCACCGCGGCGGCGGCCGCCAGGGGGGTGGAGACGGGCAGAGCCAGGGCGCGGATGAGGGCGTAGCAGGACAGGCACTGCAGGTCCCAGGCGAGGAGCTGGGCGGCGACGGAGGGGATGCCGTGGCGGGGACTCACGAACACGACGAGGCCCTGGCGGGCGAGGGCCAGCAGGCGGGCGACGGCGCGCGCGGCCACGCGCACGCGCGGCAGGCGCGAGCGCTCGCCCAGGCGCAGCAGCGCGGGCCCGAAGATCACCAGGGCACAGAGGGCGAGCGGCACGGCGAGCACCGCGACGAGCCCCGAGAGGTGGTCGTTGACGAGGGGCACGCTCGTGAAGGTGATGGTGGCAAGGCAGGCGAGGGCGAGCAGGTTGATGAGGGTCTGCGAGAAGACGGTGCCGGTGACGATCGGCAGCAGCCGCCGGGCGCGGCCCTCAAGGCGGCGAGTGAGCACGAGGATGCGGGTGGGCTCGCCGATGCGCCCGGGAAACACCGCGGAGGCCATCACGCCGATCATCGTGGCGCGGGCCACCTGCAGCCAGCCGGCGTGGGTGTGGGGCAGGGCGGCGCGCAGGGCCTCATGCCAGGAGATCGAGCGGAAGATCAGCGACAGCGCCATCAGGCCGAGCGCGAGAAGGATCCATTCGGGGCGGGCGTGAAGCAGCGCGTGGCTCACGCGGCCGAGGTTCAGGCGGGTGAGGGCGTAGGCGAGCAGGGCCGCCAGCGCGAGGGCGAGGGCGAGGATCGCCGCCCGTGCGAGCCTCCCGCGCGGCAGGCGGGCACGCGGGGGGGACGGGGATTGGCCGCCGGGCATCGGGCAATGGGTCTATCAGAGGCGGCGCCCGACGCGGGTCGAGGAGCCGGCGACCGCCCGTTAGCGTAAAGTTCGCATATATGACTGACCATAAGACCTGAAGGCGATCGTTATCCAGAATCAGACCTGTACCTGAGCGCAAGGCGGGCGTCCGAGCCGCGAACAGGGCGCGGAGAGCTCGCGTGAGGAAACCTGGGGAGAAGAGCATGAGCAATCGGGAAGACGAGGAGAGCATCTCGATCACCCTCTCGGCCAGACAGGTCGAGCAGGTGCTGCACGCGGCCAGCAGCCGTCCCGGCGGGACGATCTCGAACCTGCTGCTGGCGGCGCTGGACAACGCACACGATCCCCCGGAGGGGAGTCATCGCGTGGCATACGACCTGCAGCGGGCCTCGCAGGAAGCGCTGGACGCGGCGCTCGACGACACCCAGCTCTCCCAGTCGCTGCTGCGGGGCCTCTCGGTGCTGGCGTGCTTCGGTCCGGAGCGGCGCTGGCGGCCGATCATCGAGCTTGCCAGCGAACTGGGGATGTCGCCCTCGACCACCCATCGCTACGTGAAGACCCTCAAGGCGATCGGCCTGCTCGAGCAGGATCCCGCCACCAGGGAGTACCGGCCGGTGGACGTGGAGGCGCAGCGCTGATACGCGGCGAGGCCCACCGCTCAGCTTGGGGCTGAGCTCGGCAGGAGGGATTGGGCGGCTGG
>DATJVV010000228.1:0-6319 GCA_035501635.1 Solirubrobacteraceae bacterium
CGGCCGCCAGCGCGCCACCGGCCCTCGGATATCCTCGACCCTCCCATGACCGCCGCCCCTCCCGCCTACGACCCACAGTCCATCGAGGCCGCCAGACAGGCCGCCTGGAGCGCCCGCGACGCCTTCGCCACCCCCCCCGCCGAGGGCGATCGCCCGCGCCGCTACATCAAGCCCTCCGCCCCCTTCACCTCGGGCAACATCCACATCGGCCACGTCCGCTCCTACTCCATCGGCGACGCCTACGCCCGCTTCTGGCGCGCCCGCGGCGAGGACGTCCTGTTCGCCTTCGGCTTCGACGCCTTCGGCCTCCCCGCCGAGCTCGGCGCCATCGCCGGCGGCGTCTCCCCCAGCGAGTGGGTCGCCCGCTGCGCCCACCACATGAAAGACCAGCTCCTGCGCCTGGGCTACTCCTTCGACTGGCACCGCGCCTTCCTGAGCTCCGACCCCCAGATGTACCGCTGGTCCCAGTGGCTGTTCCTCATCCTCCTGGACGCCGGCCTCGTCTATCGGGGCACCGGCGCCGTGGACTGGTGCGACACCTGCCAGACCACCCTCGCCACCATCCAGGTCGAGGACGGCACCTGCTGGCGCTGCCACAACCCCGTCCGCCTGATCCAGCGCCCCCAGTGGAACCTCCGCATCAACCCCTTCCTGGCCGAGAACGACAGCCGCATGGCCGAACTGCACGAGAGCGGCGTGTGGGACGAGGTCGCCCTCGCCAGCCAGCGCTACGTGCTCGGCCGCGTGGACGGCGTCGAGCTCGACCTCGCCGAGAACCCCGCCACCACCGAGGAGCACGCCACCGCCGAGAACCCCGCCACCGCCACGGAGCCCACCGCCGCGGAGCCCAGCGCCGCTGAGCCGACAACCGCCGAGCCCACCCCCGGCGAGCCCCTCACCGCGTTCACCCCCCATCCCGACGCCGTGACCCTCGCCCGCTTCGTGCTCATCTCCCCCAAGCACCCCCACATCGAGCGCTTCACCCACGCCCCCGGCGTTCGCGAGCGCCTCGAGGACCTCCGCTCGGGCGGTTTGGAGCGCGACGCCCGCGACGCCGACGCCATCCCCCTGATCGACACCCACGTCACCCTCCGCTCCCCCGCCGGCCACGAGGCCCTGCCCCTGCTCGTCTCCCCCGTCGTGGACGGCCGCTTCGGCCCCACCGCCGTGCTCGGCATCCCCGCCCGCGACCACGCCGACGCGATGATCGCCACCCGCCTGGGCCTGACGGTGGAGGGCGACGAGGAAGCTGGCGCGGATGCGCTGGTGGCGAGCCACGACGGGGGCGGGAGGGAGGACTCCTCAATGGAGGCCCCGCGCGCGGGCGTGCGCGGGGGCGCGTGCGCGGGCGCGCGTTCCGACGGGGGAGTCGCGGACGGGACATCGATCGACGCGATCGACGGCGTGCGCCCCGCGGTGCGCTACCGCGCCAACGACTTCTCCATCTCCCGCCAGCGCTCCTGGGGCACACCCATCCCCATCGTCTACTGCCAGGACCAATGCGGCGCCGTGCCCGTGCCCATGCACGAACTGCCCGTGCTCCTCCCCCTCGACCTCAAACCCACCGGCGCCGGCAACCCCCTGGCCGAGCGCGAGGACTTCGTGGCCACCGCCTGCCCCACCTGCGGCGGCCCCACCCGGCGCGAGACCGACACGCTGGACTGCCACTTCGACGCCCTCTGGCTGTGGCTGCCCGTGTGCGTGCCCCCCGCCGAGCGCGAGCGCACCCTCGAGCAGATCCTCGCCCTGGAGGACCTCCGCGCCTGGCTGCCCTGCGAGCGCGTGGTCGCGGGCTCCGACAGCGGCAACTTCGTCTTCGACCAGCGCACCGTCACCAAGGCCCTGCGCGACATCGGCCCCCTCGCCTTCCTCGCCGACGGCGAGCCCTTCGCGGGCTGCCTCTTTCACGAGATGGTCATTCGCGACGGCCGCAAGATGTCAAAGCACCTCGGCAACGTGGTGGACCCGGACGAGCTCGTGGCCCGCTACGGCGCCGACACCGTGCGCCTGGCCACCCTCTACGCCGCCCGCCCCCAGCGCTCCCTGAACTGGAGCGACTCCGCGGTGCTGCGCTGCCACCGCTTCCTCAACCAGGTCTGGGACTTCACCCACACCCGCCTCGCCGCCCCCACCATCGAGCCGGAGAGAGACATCAACGAGCACCTGCGCTCGCGCCTTGCCAAATGGTGCCACACTGCCGTGGAGAAGACCACGGAGGAGATGGCCGCGCTGGAGATGCACAGCGCCGTGCGCAACGTCATGCGCCTGTTCGATCGCATAAAGGACTACGAGAAGCGCGTGCTCGCCCGCGGCCAGGCCATGAGCGAGGCCGACCGGGACTCTCTGCTCAGCGCCCTCGCCACCCTCACCCAGATGCTCGCCCCCCTCGCCCCCCACATCGCCGAGGAGCTCTGGATCGCCCTCGGCAACAGCGCCGACACCCACCTGCCGTGGCCGGGCGTATCGTCTCAGGTGCCCGCATGAGCTACCGCACCGGACATTCCCCGCCGATGGTGTGCCCATGAGCCCAACCAACCCCCCCGCTCCCGCCTCCGGCGAGCGCACCCGCTCGTGCGCCACCGAGCTGGTCTGCCACCGCTGCCACAACCACTATCCCCTCGCCGAACAGGTCTTCGCGTGCCCGGACTGCAACAAGGGCCTCGACATCCTCTACGACTACGAGCGCGCCGCCCGCCACTTCGAGGAGGTGCCCCGCTCCGAGCGCCCCATGAACATCTGGCGCTTCGAGGAGCTCCTGCCCATCGTCGAGCGCTCCGCCCAGGCCCGCGTGGGCCGCTACTCCGGCTACACCCCCCTGATCCACGCCGACCGCCTCGGCGCCGAGCTCGGCCTCTCAAACCTCTACCTCAAGGACGACTCCACCTCCCGCCCCAGCCTCTCCTACAAGGACCGCGTGGTCTCCATGTCCGTCGCCCGCCTGCTCGAGCTCGGCCACACCGAGCTCGGCTGCGTATCCACCGGCAACGTCGGCACCGCCGTCGCCTCCCTGGCCGCCAAGGCCGGCGTGCACGCCTACGTCTTCTACCCCAATCGCCTCGAGGACATGAAGGCCCGCGCCTGCCGCGCCCTCGGCGCCGACGTCTGCCAGGTGGAGGGCAACTACGACGAAGTCAACAGGCGCTGCCGCGAAATCGCGCAAGCCACGGGCCTGGAGTTCGCGAACATCACCCTCCGCCCCTTCTACGCCGAGGGCGCCAAGACCGAGGCCTTCGAGATCGTCGAGCAGCTCTCCTGGAAGGCCCCCGACCACATCGTCACCGCCGCCGCCGGCGGCACCCTCTCCTCGCGCATGCACAAGGGCCTCACCGAGCTCCAGCTCCTGGGCCTCGCCGAGACCGACTCCACCCGCATCCACATCGCCCAGCCCAGCGGCTGCAATCCCATCGCCAGCGCCATCCTCGCCGAGGAGGCCGAGATCCACGCCGTCATGCCCGAGACCGCCGCCCACTCTCTCGCCATCGGCAACCCCGGCGACGGCTATCTCGTGATCGACGCCGTCCGCAAACGCGGCGGCACCGGCGGCTTCGCCAGCGACCCCGAGATCTTCGCCGGCATCGACCTCCTCGCCTCCACCGAGGGCATCCTCACCGAGCCCGCCGGCGGCACCACCATCGCCGTCCTCCAGAAGCTCGCCGCCGAAGGCAGAATCGCCCCCGACGAGACCGCCGTCGCCGTCATCACCGGCAACGGCCTGAAGACCCTCGACGACCATCCCCCCAAACCGTGGCCCGACGGCATCGCCTGCGAGCTCGACGCCATGATCGCCGCCCTCGAGGACCTCAGGCGAGGCTCTCCCGCCGTGCCCGCCTAGGCGCAACATAAAGCGCTTCGGCGCACACATTCGAAATGGGGGGCCCGCGCGCGCGCGCGGGGTGTCCGATTGGAGAACCTAAGTAGTCAACCCGGATCCCTTCCCGTCGCTAACCCCGATGCGCCGCCCTCCCGCTGGGCCTAGCGTGGGGACCATGACGGGGAAGAGCATCCGCATCGGGCGCATCGCCGGCATCCCCATCGGCATGAGCCCCTGGTGGCTGGTCATCGTGGCGCTGTTCACGTGGTCCCTCGGCGCCTACTACTTCCCCGAAGTCATCTCCGGCATCGCCCCCGCCACCTCCTACGCGCTGGGCTTCGTGAGCGTGCTCCTGCTGTTCGCGAGCATCGTCCTGCACGAGCTCGGCCACGCCATCGTGGCCCGCCGCCACGGCATCCAGATCGAGGAGATCGACCTCTGGCTGCTGGGGGGCGTCTCGAAGATGAGCGGCGACGCCCACGAGCCCGGCGACGAGCTCCGCTACGCCCTCGCCGGCCCCGCCGTCACCGCCATCATCGCCGTGCTCTTCGGCGCCATCGCCCTGCTCCTGCCCGCCTCCACCCCCGCGGTCGTCAAGGCCCTCGTGGGCTACCAGGCGCTCGCCAACTGCCTGATCCTCGTCTTCAACATGCTCCCCGCCTTCCCCCTCGACGGCGGCCGCGTGCTGCGCTCGCTGCTCTGGCGCCGCGGCGGGGACATGCGCCGCGCCACCGACACCGCCGCCGGCGTGGGCCGCGTGTTCGGCTACCTGCTCGTGGGACTCGGCGTGCTCGAGCTCCTCAACGGCTCCCCCGGCGGCCTCTGGCTCGGGGCCATCGGCTTCTTCATCGTGATCGCCGCCGGCGCCCAGGCGGTGGGCGCGGAGGTCCAGGCGGTGTTCTCCGGCCTGCCCGCCCGCGAGCTCATGTCCAGCCCCGTGGTCTCCGTCCCCGCCTCCATCTCCCTGGAGGCCGCCGCCCGCGACTACTTCCTGGCCTACCGCTACAACGCCTTTCCCGCCACCGGCCTCGACGGCACGCTGCTGGGGCTCCTGGAGATGAGCCGCCTATCGCACCTCACACCCGCCCAGCGCGCCGCCAGCACCGTCGGGGAGGTGGCCGACCGCGACCCCGCCCTGCGCATCGCCGCCGACCAGGACGTGGCCCTGCTGCTGGAGCGCCCCGCCTTCGCCCGCGTGGGCCGCGCCGTGGTGGTCGACGAGCGCCAGGTCCCCGTGGGCCTGCTCTCCATCACCGACGTCCAGCGTGCCCTCCGCGCCGCCCGCCTCGCCGGCGCCGGCCAACGGCGCCCGACCGCCCTCGCCGGGTGAGCGCCCAACCCCACATCGCTCCCCGGGAGGCCCCGCCGGGCGAGCCCCACCACGCCGGCCCCCTCCTCGTGGCCCAGCCGCCCGCGGGCATCGCCCATCCCACGCTCGCCGCCATGCTCCTTCACTCCTGTGAGCGCTTCACCGGTGTGGCCCTCCATCAGCGCCGCGACCGCCAGGAGCTCTCGCTCTCCTATCCCGACCTCTCCCTCCAGGCCGGCCAGCTCGCCCGCGGTCTCATCGCCCTCGGGGTGCCGCAGGGCGCTCGCGTGGGCATCCTCTCCAGCACCCGTGCCGAGTGGACCCTCGCCGACTGCGCCGCTCTCTGGGCGGGCGCCGTGGTGGTGCCCGTCTACCACACCAACTCCCCCGCCGAGTGCTCCTACGTGCTCGCCCACTCCGACACCCAGGTGGTCTTCTGCGAGGACCACGCCCAGGTCGCGAAGCTCCTGCGCGCCCGCGAGGACCTGCCCGCCCTGCGCCACATCGTGCTGCTCGTTGACGAGGCGCAAGAGCAGCCCGCCGAAGCGAGCGCACCGACAACCCCGGCTGCGGAGGTGATCTCGCTGGCGCGCCTTCGCCAGCTCGGCGCCGACGTTCCCGCGGGAGAGCTCGAGGCGCGCATCCAGGCGGGCCGGCCCGAGCAGCTCGCCACGCTCGTGTACACCTCCGGCACCACCGGCCCCCCCAAGGGGTGCATGCTCACCCACGCCAACCTCCTCGCCGCCACCGCCATGTACCAGCAGGTGCTCAGCCTGCGCGCCGAGGACGTGCTCTACCAGTTCCTGCCCCTCGCCCACGTGCTCGCCCGGGTGGCCCAGCTGGTGGTCCTCTCGGTGGGCGCCCGCATCGAGTTCTGGGGCGGGGACCCCGGCGAGATCGTGGCCGAGCTGGGCGAGCTCTCCCCCACCCACTTCCCCGCGGTGCCACGCGTGTACGAGAAGATCCACAGCGCCATCCTCGACGCCGCCGAGGAGAGCCCGCGCCTGCACCGCGCGCTGTTCATGCGCGCCCTCGCCCAGTCCCGGCGCCTGCGCGAGGCCCAGCTCGCCGGCCGCCGCGTCTCCCCCGCCGCCCGCCTGCGCCGCACCCTCGGCGATCGCCTCGTGCTCGCCCGCCCGCGCCGGCGCATCTTCGGCTCGCGCCTGCGCACCGCCCTCGTCGGCGCCGCCCCCGCCGCG
>DATJVV010000229.1:0-9284 GCA_035501635.1 Solirubrobacteraceae bacterium
GGCACCCCTGGCCCACCAGCGCCGCCTGCTGGTCTCCCGCCACCCCCGCCACCGGCGCCCGGTGCGCCCCCAGCACGCCCGGCAGGCACTCCGCGAAGGGTCCCGTGCTGGGCCGCACCTCGGGCAGGCACTCCCGGGGGATCCCGAACAGGTCCAGCAGCTCCTCGTCCCAGTCGCCCGCGTTGATGTCGTACAGCAGGGTCCTGGACGCGTTGGTGGCGTCCGTGAGGTGCTCCCCCGTGAGCTTGTACATCAGCCACGAGTCCATGGTTCCGAAAACGAGGGCCCGCGCGCCCGCGCGCGCGTGCGCGCGGGCCCCCAGATCGGGAACGTTCTCCAGCAGCCAGCTCATCTTGCTCGCCGAGAAGTAGGGGTCCGCCACCAGGCCCGTGCGCTCCCGGATCAGCGCCTCGTGCCCCTCCTCGCGCAGCCGCTCGCACAGCTCCGCCCCCCGCCGGTCCTGCCACACGATCGCCCGGTGCAGCGCCTCCCCGCTCTCAGGCTCCCACGCGCACACCGTCTCCCGCTGGTTGGTGATCCCGATCCCCGCCAGGTCCCCCGCGACCGCCCCCGCCTGGCCGAGCGCCTCCAGCGAGAGCTCCCGCACCGCCTCCCAGATCTCCCGCATGTCGTGCTCCACCCACCCCGGCCGCGGGAAGTGCTGGCGGTGCTCCCGGTAAGCGCTGCACAGCGGCTGGCCCCTGTCGTCGTACACCACGCACGTGGTCCCCGTGGTGCCCTGGTCGATCGCGAGGATCATCGGCAGTCGAAGCTACAGCACCCACTCCCCTCGATCTCGCGACACATACACCCGCACGAAGTCCAACAGCTGGCGAGCCCGGTGCAGGAAGCCCCCGAACGTGCGCCCGCCCGCGCGATGGTCGAGCTCCAGCTCCACCTCCACCACCCGCCCACCGGCCCGCACCGCCTCGATGGTCATCGCCAGCTCCATCCCGTATCCGCACGCGAATGGCAGCAGTCCCCTGAGCGTGCCCGCCCGCAGGGCCCGCTGGCCCGAGATCGGCGCCCTCGCCGACACCCCGCAACGCCGGCGAACCGCCCACCGCGCGAAGCCCACCGCGAGACCCAGGCCCCCGCCCACCCGCCGAGCGAAGGCCGCCACCGCCAGGTCCGCCTCATCGGCCTCCACCGCTCGCGCCAGCTCCCGCAGGCGTTCCGCCGACTCCCCCAGATCGCCGTCGCAGAGCACGAACAGCGTGCCTTCGCGGCTCTCCCCGAGCGCCCGCCCCGCAGCCGCGCTCATCGCCTGGCCCTTGCCCCGGCGACGCTCGCTCACCACCCTCGCGCCAGCCGCCCGGGCGAGCTCCGCGGTGGCGTCCCGCGAGCCGTCGTCGGCCACCCAGATGACCGCATCCGGGAAGGCCCGCCCAAGCGCCGCGAGGGTGGCGCCGATGCGCTCCGCCTCGTCGCGCGCGGCCACGATGATCGCCGTGTCAAGGCTCATGCTCGGCTTTCGGTTCTCAGAGCCATGCTCGTTCGCTCGCGCAAGAGGTCGGCGCCAGAGGCTATTGTCAGCCACCGTCCCGCGACTTCGCGACACACGTCGCGGCGTCGAGGTCGCGGCAATCGCGGCTCTCCCAAGAACGGCTCCAGGAGGTATGCAGGTGGCGGATGTTGAGGCTCACATCACGGGCACGGTCTGGAAAATCGAGTGCGAGGTGGGCGACAAGGTGCAGGAGGGCGACACGGTGGCCATCCTCGAGTCCATGAAGATGGAGATGCCGGTGGAGGCCGAAGACGCCGGCACCGTCGCGGAGATCCTCTGCGAGGAGGGCCAGGCGGTCAACGAGGGCGACACGCTCGTCGTGCTCGAGTAGCGCGGCACCGCGGACCTCCACACCCATCATGCCCGACGAGCTGGACACGGCCACCTCCGGCCGGCTGATCGTGGACGAGCCCGCCGCCGGCGTGGCGCGCCTGACGATCTCCAACCCCCGCAAGCGCAACGCGCTCGATCACCCGATCCTCGACGCCATCACCGCCACGCTCGCGCGGCTCGCGGACCTCGACGGACCCATCCGCTGCGTGATCGTGACCGGCGCCGGCGGCATGTTCTCGGCGGGCTATGACATCGGGGAGATCCCCGAGGGGGAATTCGAGCAGCGCGCGGAGGCTCTGGTGGCGCACCCCTTCACGCAAGCCATCGACGCCCTCCAGGCCTTCCCCTGGCCAACCCTCGCGGCGCTGCCCGGCCACACCATCGGCGGCGGCCTGGAGCTGGCGCTGGCCTGCGACCTGCGCATCGCCAAGCGGGACATCAGGCTGGGCATGCCCCCGGCGAAGCTCGGCCTCGTGTACTCCCACACGGGCCTGCGGCGGTTCATCGACGCCATCGGCGTGCCCCGCACGCGCGAGCTGTTCCTGCTCGGACGCCACATCGACGCCGCCACCGCCCTGAGCTGGGGCCTCGTCAACCGGCTGGCCGCCGAGGAGGACCTGGAGGCTCACACGCTCGAGCTGGCCGCCGAGCTCGCCGGCAACGCCCCCCGCTCCCAGCTCGGCAACAAGCGCGTGATCGCCGCCCTGCTCGAGTCCGAGGGCCAGCTCTCCGAGGAGGTGGAGGAGGAGCTCATCGAGCTGCGCAAGCGGTCCTTCGCCTCCGCGGACATGCGCGAGGGCATGCGCGCCTTCGCCGAGAAGCGCCCGCCCCGCTGGAAAAACGAATAGGCCGCCGCACCCCTCCGCCCCGCGCCGCCGCGCCCGCCCCGCCCGGCCGCACGCCGCCCGCCCATCCAGACCGTCCGGCTCGCCCCGTACCGTGGCCGCCATGCCGCCCCTGATCACCTGCGAGGAGGCCCTGCGCCTCGGCGAGATCGAGGACCACGCCGCCATCGAAGCCCTCGTCGAGCGGGCCTGGCACGCCCGGGTGGAGAGCTTCGGGGACTCCACCGACATGTGCTCGCTGGTGAACGCCAAGTCCGGCGGCTGCGCCGAGGACTGCGGCTTCTGCGCCCAGTCCCGCTTCGCCGAGGCCGACACCCCGATGCACGCCATGATGAGCCCCGAGCAGATCCTCGAGCACGCCAGGGCCGCCGAGGCCGCGGGGGCGCATCGCTTCTGCATGGTCACCCAGGGCCAGGGCCTCTCCAAGCGCGACTTCGAGAAGATCCTCGCCGGCGCCCGCCTGGTGGCCGAGCAGACCAACCTCAAGCGCTGCGCCTCCATCGGCCACATGTCGCCCGCGCGCGCCAAGGCGCTGAAGGACGCCGGCATCCAGCGGGTGCACCACAACGTGGAGACCGCCGAGAGCTACTACGACGAGGTGTCCACCACCGTCCGCTACGAGGGGCGCATCCGCACCATCCAGGCGGTGCGCGAGGCGGGCCTGGAGACCTGCGTGGGCGGCATCCTCAACCTCGGCGAGACCCGCGCCCAGCGCGTGGAGATGGCCTTCGAGCTGGCCGCCCTGGAACCCACGAGCGTGCCCATCAACCTGCTCAACCCCCGGCCCGGCACCAAGTTCGGCGACCGCGAGCCGATCGACCCGTGGGAGGCCGTGAAGTGGGTGGCAATCTTCCGGCTTATCCTGCCGGCCGCCCTCTTCCGGCTCTGCGGAGGCCGCGTGGAGAACCTCGGCGAGCTCCAGCCCCTGGCCGTGAAGGCGGGCCTGAACGGCGTGATGATGGGCAACTTCCTCACCACCCTGGGCTCCGAGCCCCAGGACGACCGCGCGATGTTCGAGCAGCTCGGCCTCAACGTGGCCCGCCAGCCCGACAACGGCGCCAACCCCCGCCCGGACAACCGCAGCGGCTGGCTGCACGGCGAGACCCCCGACGTGGTGGACGAGCTCCTCTTCGCGGACGCCCTCGCGGACGGAGAGATCCTCGCAAACTCCGACTCCGGCTCCGACGAGCAGCCGCTGAAGGTGCGACTGTGGGATCCCTCCAAGCAGCTGCGCTTCAAGGCCAAGCGAAAGCGGGTGCGCGCGTGAACGAGATCGAGCGGCGTCTGGAGGAACTGGATCAGCTCGGGCTGCGCCGGAGCCTGCGCATGGTCAGCGGCCCCCAGGGCCCGCGGGTGCTTCTCGACGGCAGGCCCGTGCTGATGCTGTGCTCGAACAACTACCTCGGCCTCGCCGACCACCCGCGCGTGCGCGAGGCCGCCGCCGAGGCCGCCATGCGCTGGGGCGTGGGCGCGGGAGCCTCCCGGCTGGTGTCGGGCACGATGACCGTCCACCGCCGCCTGGAGGAGCGCATCGCCACCTTCCACCGCAGCGAGTCCTGCGTGCTGTTCGGCTCGGGCTACCTCGCCAACGCGGGCGCCATCGGGGCGCTGGCCGGTCGCGGCGACGCCCTCTTCTCGGACGAGCTCAACCACGCCTCGATCGTCGACGGCTGCCGCCTCTCCCGGGCGGAGGTGCACGTCTACCGCCACCGCGACCTCGAGCACCTGGAGTGGCTCATGCACCGTCACGCCGGCGGCCGCTCCGGCCGCGACCGCGCCGGCCAGGTGATCGTCAGCGACTCCGTGTTCTCGATGGACGGCGACCTCGCGCCCCTGGAGGGGATTGTGGAGCTCGCCCAGGCCTACGGCGCGCGCACGATCGTCGACGAGGCCCACGCCATCGGCGTGCTCGGGCCCGGCGGCCGCGGCGCGCTGGCGCACGCCGGCCTGGAGGGCGAGGTGGACGTGGTGGTGGGCACCCTCGGCAAGGCCCTGGGCTCCTACGGCGCGTATGCCTGCGCGAGCGACTCCACGATCGACTTCCTCATCAACGCCGCCCGTCCTTTGATCTTCTCCACCGCCCCGCCCCCTCCCGCGGTGGCGGGCGCGTTCGCGGCCCTGGAGATCCTCGAAGAGCGCCCCCACCGGGTGCAGCGCCTGCGCTCCAACGCCCGCGTGCTTCGCCGCGCCCTGGCCCGCGAGGGCTTCCCGATCGCCGACGTGGAGATGCACATCGTGCCGGTGATCGCCGGCGAGGAGCGCGCGGCGCTGGCCCTCTGCGAGGAGATCCTCCGGCAGGGCGTGTTCGCCCAGGCGATCCGCCCGCCCACGGTGGCCCCCGGCACCTCCCGCCTGCGCCTGGCCACGATGGCCTCCCACACGGCGGAGGAGCTCACCGCAGCGGCCCACACGATCGGCCGGGCCGCGCGCACGCTGGGGCTCGATCCCGCCGCGATGGGGCTGCCCGAGCGCGCCACCGATGTCGAGGAGCCCGTACAGGAGGACGAGCTGCGAGTCCCCTCCTTCGCCGAACCGGTGCGTGCCAGCGCCCGGGCGAGCAGGCCGTTCGACCTCGAGCGCGAGCCCTCGGTCTCGCGGGCCGCCTAGCCCAGGCGCCAACGAGGACACGTGTGCGGGGCCTGTTCGTCACCGGCACCGACACCGGTGTGGGCAAGAGCGTGCTCAGCGCCGCCCTGCTCGCGGCCGTGTCGGCCGCGGGAGAGTCCGTGCGCGCGCACAAGCCGGTCCTCACCGGCCTCGACGATCCCCCCGGCGCCTGGCCCCCGGACCACGAGCTGCTGGGCACCGTCGCCGCCATGAACCCCGAGGAGGTGGCGCCGCTTCGCTTCGGGCCCGCCGTCTCCCCTCATCTCGCGGCAGACCTCGCGGATGAGACGATCGATCCCGCGGGCCTCATCGCCCGTGCCCGGCATGCCCTGGAGCTCGCCGATCGGGAGAACGCCACCCTGATCGTGGAGGGCGTGGGCGGCCTGCTCGTGCCGCTCGCCCCCGACCTCTCCGTGTGCGATCTCGCCGTGGCGCTCGGCCTGCCGCTGCTCATCGCCGCCCGCCCCGGCCTTGGCACCATCAACCACACCCTCCTCACTCTCCGCGCCGCCCGCGCCGCCGGCCTGGAGGTCCGCGCGGTGGTGCTCACGCCGTGGGCGGCGGAGACCAGCGACACCACGCAACCGGGGCAGCCCACGAGCCTCGAACGCTCCAACCGCGAGACGATCGCTCGGCTTGGGCAGGTGGAGGTCGAGGTCCTGCCGCCCGTCTCCAGCCCCACGCGCGCCGCGCTCGCCGCCGCCGCCGCCGAGCTGCCCTGGCGGAGGTGGCTTGCGCGCGAGAGCTCCGGGCTGGCCTGAACCTCGACCCGAGCTAAGCCGCGCCCGCCGCGCCCGCCGCGCCCGCCGCGGCCACCATCGCGCCGGCCACCGCGGAGAGCTCCTCGGGCGAGATCACATACGGGGGCATCGCATAGATGAGATCTCGAAACGGCCGCAGCCACACACCGCGCTCGACGGCGGCGGCGGTGGCAGCCGCGACGTCAACGTCGCGCTCCAGCTGGATCACGCCGATGGCGCCGAGCACCCGCACGTCCGCCACACCGGGAAGCTCCCGGGCGGGCGCAAGTCCGGCGCGCAGGCCCCCTTCGATGGCGACCACCCGCTCGCGCCAGGAGCCGTCGGCGAGCAGCTCCAGGGACGCGTTCGCCACCGCACAGGCCAGGGGGTTGGCCATGAACGTGGGCCCGTGCATCAGCCCGCCGCCCTCCCCGCCGGACACCGCCTCGGCCACGGCCGCCGTGGTGAGGGTGGCGGCGAGGGTCATGTAGCCGCCCGTGAGAGCCTTGCCCACGCACATCACGTCGGGAGCCACCCCGGCGTGCTCGCACGCGAACATGGCGCCCGAGCGCCCGAAGCCCGTGGCGATCTCGTCGGCAACCAGCAGCAGGCCGTGCTCGTCGCACACCTCCCGCAGCAGCCGCAGGCACGCGGGCGCGTAGAAGCGCATCCCCCCCGCCCCCTGCACGACCGGCTCCACCACCAACCCCGCCAGCTCCGGCGCATGGGCGCCCGCCAGCTCGCGCACTTCCCGCGCCCAGCGCTCGTCCAGGCCCGCCAGAAAGCCGGCCGGCGGCCGCGGCGCGAACACCTGCGCGGGCAGGGCGCCCGCGAACAGGCTGTGCATGCCCCCCACCGGGTCGCACAGGGACATCGCCCCCAGGGTGTCCCCGTGATAGCCCCCTCGCACCGTGAGCAGCCGCGTGCGCCCCGCACGACCAAGCGCGCGCTGGTACTGCAGGCAGAGCTTGATGGCCACCTCCACCGACACCGAGCCGGAGTCCGCCAGGAACACCCGCTCGAGCCCCTTCGGCGCCAGCTCCACCAGACGCTCGCACAGGCGCACCGCCGGCTCGTGGATGAGGCCGCCGAACATCACGTGCGCCATCGACGCCAGCTGCTCCGCCAGCGCCCCATCCAGCGCCGGGTGCCGGTAGCCGTGGATGGCGCACCACCAGGAGGCCATCCCGTCGATCAGCTCACGCCCGTCCGCCAGCTCGATGCGCACGCCCCGCGCGCCCACCACCGGCAAAGGCGCCGGGGGCGCCGGCGGGATCGCGCCGTAGGGATGCCAGACGTGCTCGCGATCGAACGCGAGCAGCCTCTCCCAGTCGGTCATGCTCGCACGCTAACTGAACGCCTCCCGCCGACCGGGGCGTCGCTGGGCAAGCGAGGCAAGGACGCAGTGAGCGAAGTGTGCGCCAGCACACGAGCGATCGAGGACGCAGCATTCGCGCCGCCCAGCGGCGTCCCGGTCAATCCTCGTAGAGGACGAAGTCTCGCTTGCGGGCGCCGCAGACGGGGCAGAACCAGGTGTCGGGGATGCTCTCGAAGGCCGTGCCCGCGGGGATGCCGCCGTCGGGATCGCCTTCCTCGGGATCGTAGATGTAACCGCAGGACTCGCAGATCCAGCGCTGCAGTGTGAGGGTGTCGCTCATAGGGCGAAGACTAGCGGGCGTGCGGCCGGCCGGGTAGAGTCGGCCGATGAGCTCCCACGCCACCGGCGAGCCCCCCGCCATGGACCCCGACGAGCGGCCGGCGGGCGGCGAGGAGTACAACCCGGGTCCGGCCACCACGCCCCGGCAGGCCGCCACGGTGATCCTGCTCCGCGGCGACGAGCAGACCCTGGAGGTGCTGCTGGTCAAGCGCACACCCGAGGCGCGGTTCATGGGCGGCGTGTGGGTGTTCCCGGGTGGAGCCATCGACGCGGGCGAGGGCGAGGGCGAGGCGGCCGAGCGGGCCGCGGCGATGCGGGAGCTGCGCGAGGAGGCCGCCATCGTGCTCGAGGACCCGGGCGAGCTCGTGAAGTTCTCGCGCTGGATCACCCCCGCGGAGGTAAAGATCCGCTTCGACACCCACTTCTTCCTCGCGCCCCTGCCCGCCGGCCAGGAACCGCGGATCGACGAGGAGGAGTGCGTGGACCTCGGCTGGTTCACGCCCCTGGCGGCCCTGGAGGCCCACAGGGCGGGAGAGATCGCGCTGGTGTTCCCCACCATCAAGCACCTCGAACAGCTCGCCGAGTTCGCCACCGCCGCCGAGCTCCTGGCCCACGCCCGCGACCTCGTGGTGGAGCCGGTGCTGCCCCGGGTGCTCGTGCAGGGAGACTCCGCGCGGGTGCTCCTCCCGGGCGAGCCCGGCTACTGAGCCTGCTGGACCGACACAACGTGGCTGACCGCGTTGATGAGCGCCAGGTGGGTGAAGGCCTGGGGGAAGTTGCCCAGGTGACGGCCGCTGGAGGCCTCCATCTCCTCGGCGTAGAGGCCCAGGGGGGTTGCGTAGGCGAGCAGGCGCTCGCAGAGGTGCTCGGCCTGGCGGTGCTCGCCGATCTCCGAGAGGGCTGACACCAGCCAGAAGGAGCACATCAGGAAGGTGCCCTCCTCGCCCTGCTGGCCGTCGTCGGTCTCCTCGGTGCGGTAGCGCAACACCAGGCCGTTCTCGGTGAGCTCCTCTTTGATGGCCATCACCGTGGCTCGCAACCGCTCGTCCTCGGGGGGCAGGAAGCGCACGAGGCCCACCAGCAGGTTGGAGGCGTCCAGGGCGTCGGTGTCGTAGTGCTGGCGGAAGACCCCCCGGCCGTCGACGCCCCGCTCCAGGATCTCCTCCGAGATCTCGCCCGCCACCTCCTGGAAGTGGCGCGCGTGCTCGTCCTCGCCGCGCCGTTCGGCCATGCGCGCCGCGCGGTCCATCGCCACCCAGCACATCAGCTTGGAGGAGACGTAGTGGCGGGGCTCGCCGCGCGCCTCCCAGAGCCCCTGGTCGGGCTCCCTCCAAACCTCGCTCGCGCACCGCACCTGATCGCAGAGGACCGGCCACAGCCGCTCGGGGATGTGGTCGCGTTTCTTGGCGTGCAGGTAGACCGAGTCGAGCACCGCGCCGTAGACGTCGTTCTGGCGCTGACTGTGGGCACCGTTGCCGATCCGGACCGGGCGGGCGCCCTCGTAGCCCTTGAGATGGGGAAGCGTGGACTCCTGCAGGTCCATCTCGCCCTTGATCCCGTACATGATCTGCAGCGCGCCGCTCTCGCTGCGGTCC
>DATJVV010000230.1:0-4734 GCA_035501635.1 Solirubrobacteraceae bacterium
GTTGCCGTCCAGCGATACCTTCGCGTCCAGCGCCCGCACCTCCCGTCCCGGCGTCACGATCAGCGGGTTGATCTCCGCGAGCGTCGCGTCCTCCTCGCTCCACACCTCGTACAGCGCTCTCAGCGCGTCCGCCACCCCCTCGATCACGTCCTCCTCGGCGCCCCCTTCGGTGGCGATCTCCACCGCCTCCCCTCGCGAGAGTCCCGCCAGGGCGTCCACGTGCCGGCGGATCAGCTTCTCGGGGTGCCTGGCCGCCACCTCCTCGATCTCCACGCCCCCTTCCACGCTGAAGATCACCAGCGGCTGCTTGGCCTGCCGATCCAGCAGCACCGACGCGTAGTACTCGCTGGCGATGTCGCTGGCGTGCTCGATCCACAGCGTCCGCACGATGTGCCCCCGGATGTCCATGCCGAGGATGTTCTGGGCGTGCTCCCGCGCCTGGCTCTCGTCGCCGGCCAGCTTCACGCCCCCCGCCTTGCCCCGGCCGCCGATCAGCACCTGCGCCTTCACCACCACCGGGTAGCCGATCTCGTTGGCCGCCGCCACCGCCTCATCCACGCTCACCACCGCCCTGCCGGGCGACACCGCCAGGCCGTGCTTGGCGAACAGCTGCTTGCCTTGGTACTCGAGCAGGTCCATTTCGTCGTCTCTCTCCTCGGGAGGGGGTCCTGGGGGGAGGGCCTGCCCTGCCCCCAGTCCTCCATGCGGCGCGCTACTTTAGCGACAGCCGCCCCGCCGCGCGGCGCTCGCGGCGCCCGGCAGGGCATAATGCCCCGGCGATGCCCATCCCCAAGAACGTCACCTTCGTCACCTTCGACGTCTACGGCACCCTCATCGACCGCGACACCGGCGTTTACGAGGCCTTTGCCAAGGAGGCCGCCCGCGACGGCGTGGAGCTCGACCGAGCCGAGCTGCTCGCCCACTTCCGCGAGATCAGCCGCGAGATCGAAGGCGGCTCCTACGAGCTCTACGCGGAGGTTCTCCGCCGCACCGCCATCGAGGTGGCCAAACGCATGGAGTGGACCCTCGAGCCCTCCCGCTCGGGCTTCCTGCCCGACTCCGTGCAGCGCTGGAAGCCCTTCAAGGAGACCAACACCCAGCTCGCCAAGCTCGCCAAGAAATACAAGCTGGGCCTGCTCTCCAACATCGACGACAAGCTCCTGGGCCAGACCCGCCGCCACATCCCCACGGATTTCGACCTCGTGGTCACCGCCCAGCAGGTGCGCTCCTACAAGCCCGACCCCGCCCACTTCACCGAGTGCGCCCGCCGCATGGGCGGCAAGCGCGGCTGGGTCCACGTCGCCGCCAGCCACTATCACGACGTGGTCCCCTGCGTGAAACAGCGCGTGCCCGTGATCTGGGTGAACCGCAACAAGGACAAGCTCGACTCCTCCCAGAAGAAGCCCACCGTGGAGGTCCCCACCCTGCGCGAGGCCGCCAAGCTCCTCGGGGCGCCCTAGGCGGGCGTCCGCACGCGGCGGCGAGGCTCGCCGGGCGGCATCTCAATGCGCGCGCAGGCCCTTCACGCGGACGTCATCGTCGCCACCGGCGCGCTCCTGCACGTCAACTGCGTGCTCGTGCGCGGCACCTCCGCGAAGGCCGCCGAGGAGACCTTCGTGATCGACTCCCCGGTGCTCCCCGAGGAGCTCGGCACGCTCGCCCCCCTGCTCGAGCAGGCCTCCTTCCCGCCGCCCACCGGCCTGCTGGCCACCCACGCCGACTGGGACCACCTGCTTGCCCGTCTCGCCTTCCCCGAGGCCGCCCTGGGCTGTGCGCAGAGCACCGCGCAACGCCTCGCCGCCGCGCCCGGCGCCGCCCAGCGCGAGCTGCGCGCCTTCGACGAAGAGCTCCTCATCGAGCGCGACCGTCCACTCTCCCTCGCCGCCGTCCAGCCGCTGCCCGTGCCCGGCCGCTGCGCGGTGGGCGAGCGCGAGCTCGAGCTCCATCCCGCCGCCGGCCACACCGGCGAGGGCATGGCCGTGCTGATCCCCTGGGCGAAGGTGCTCGTGCCCGGCGACTACCTCTCCTCGCTGGAGATCCCCTCCCTGGGGGATGACGGCACGGTGGCCGCCTACCTGTCCACCCTCGAGCGCCTCGCCGGCCTGCTCTCCCGCGTGGAGCACGTGGTGCCCGGCCACGGCCCCGTGATGGACGCCCAGCGCGCCCGCGAGATCCTCGCCCAGGACCGCGCCTACCTGCACGCCCTGCTCGAGCACGGCGCCCGCGCCGAGCTGCCGCCCGGCCGTCGTGGCCCCGCCCAGCGGCGCGCCCACGAGCGCAACCTGACGGCCCTCACGAGCGCAACGTGACGGCCTTGGCTAGGACTCGCCCGGCGAGGTGATCGTGGCGATCGGGTCCCCCGCCCCGATGGGCGCGCCCTCCACGATGGGAAGCTCGGCGATCGTGCCCGCCTTGTGGGCCATGATCTCGTTCTCCATCTTCATCGCCTCGATGATGCACAGCAGCTGGCCCTCCTGCACCTCATCGCCCTGCTTGACCAGCACCTTCCACATGTTCCCCTGCAGCGGCGAGGGCAGCGTGTCCGGACCGCCACCCGCGGAGCTCTTTCGCTCGCCGCGCCTGGGCGCCTTGCGCGCCCCGCCGTTGCTCGCCGCCGCCGGCGCGCCCGCGAGCGGCGGATCGCCGAGCACGCGCACGTCAAAGCGCCGCCCCGACACCTCCACCTCGTAGCTGCGCTCCACCCTCTCGCCGGCCCCCTCCTCGCCCGCCGCGGGCGCCTGCTCCTTGGGGAAGGCCAGCGTCTTCAGCCACCTGCGGTCCTCCAGCAGCTCCCGGCAGGTCTCCCCCCGGGCCCACTGCTCGCTGGCCAGCAGCGCTTTGTGGAAGGGGATCAGCGTCTTCAGGCCCTCGATCTCGTATTCCTCGAGCGCCCGCAGCATCCGCCTGGTGGCCTGCTCGCGGTCGGCGTCCCACACGATCAGCTTGGCCACCATCGGGTCGTACATCGGCGACACCTCGCCGTTCTCCTCCACCCCCGAGTCCACCCGCACACCCGGCCCCGAGGGCTCGCTGTAGCGGCCGATCCTGCCCGGCGCCGGCGCGAAGTTCTTGGAGGCGTCCTCCGCGTTGATGCGGCACTCGATCGCGTGCCCCCGCAACTCCACGTCGGCCTGCGCGTAGGAGAGTTCCTCGCCCGCCGCCGCCCGGATGCCCTCCTTGACGATGTCGATGCCCGTGGTCATCTCCGTCACGCAGTGCTCCACCTGCACCCGCGTGTTCATCTCCAGGAAGAAGTACTCGGGCTCGCCCGCGTCGTCCTCATGGGTGGCGAACAGGCCCTCGATGGTGCCCGCCCCCACATAGCTCACGGCCCTCGCCGCCTCCACCCCGATCTGGCCGATGCGCTCGCGGATCTGGGGGTCCACCACCCATTCGGGCGCCGGGGACTCCTCGATCACCTTCTGGTGGCGCCGCTGGATCGAGCAGTCCCGCTCGCCCAGGTGGATCACGTTGCCGTGACGGTCCGCGAGGATCTGCACCTCCACGTGCCGAGGGTCGTGCAGGTAGCGCTCCAGATACACGGTGGGGTCGGAGAAGAACTTCTCGCCTTCACGGCTGGAGCCCTCGAAGGCCCCCTCCAGCTCCTCCTCGGAGAGCGCCACCCGAAAGCCCTTGCCCCCACCACCCCCCGCCGCCTTCACCGCCACCGGGAAGCCGATCTGCGCCCTGGCGATCGCCAGCGCCTCGGTCACGCTCCCCACCGGTTCGGTGGTGCCCGGCACGATCGGCACGCCCGCCGCCTTCATCAGCTCCCGCGCCCGGGTCTTTGAGCCCATCGCCTCGATCGCGCTCGCGGGAGGCCCGATGAACACCACCCCCGCCTCCTCGCACGCCGCCGCGAAGGGAGCGTTCTCGGCCAGGAACCCGTAGCCGGGGTGGATCGCCTGCGCGCCCGATCGCCTCGCCGCGTCGAGGATCTTCTCGATGTGCAGGTAGTTCTCCGCCGCCGGGCCCTCGCCGAGGTTGTACGCCTCATCGGCCCGCCTGACGTGCGGGGCCCCCCGGTCCAGCTCTGAGTACACGGCCACGCTCGCGATCCCCATCTCCTCCAGGGCCCGCGCGATGCGCACCGCGATCTCGCCGCGGTTGGCTATGAGCACCTTCGTGAACATCGGCCGCGGAACCCTATCGAAGGGGGCCTACGGGCCGGGTTCGAAGGCTTCTTCGCCGGGGCTCTCACCGAGGCTCTGAAAGCTCTGGGGTCCGGGGGTGCCGGGGGCCAGGGCACCGGTTTCGGGGGCCTGCGCGAAGTTCTCCAGCGCCTGGCCCTGCGCCGTGAGCCTGCCGCCGGAGAGCTGCATCGCGTAGCCGCCGTCGTTGCGCGAGTACACGATCAGCGCCCGCAGCCAGCCCGCTTCGTGGTAGGGCAGCGCCGCTTCCAGCGCTTCGCCGAGCTCTTCCGCCGCCTGGCCGCTGGTTTCCGCTCCCGCGTCGGAGGCCGCGCACTGTTCGCGGGTGCGCCTGCCCCTGTTCACGTCCGGGGTGCAGTAGCCGATCTCCGAGACCACGATGTTGCTCTGCCCGGAGGTCATTTCCGCCTGTATCGCCGGCAGCCCCTGGATGCCCTGGCTGCCTTCTTCGCGGTTGCCCCGGGGTGGGCCGTAGGGGTGCACGTACCACGCCGCGATCTCGGTGCGCAGGCTCGGCTGCGCGGCGTAGAGGGACTGCACCCAATGCCTGCCCGTGGCGCCCACGTAGAGCTCTTCCGCCGGG
>DATJVV010000231.1:0-3238 GCA_035501635.1 Solirubrobacteraceae bacterium
TGCGCTTGATCTCGTCCGCCACCGTGCCGTGGCCCATCGAGAAAACCTGAAAGCCCCCGGAGTCCGTGATCGTGGGCCCCTCCCAGCCCATGAACGCGCCCAACCCCCCGAAGCGCTCGATCAGCTCCGGCCCCGGGCTCAGCAGCAGGTGAAAGGTGTTGCCCAGCACCATCTCATACCCCAGCCCCGCCACCTCCTCGGGCAGCAGCCCCTTCACCGTCGCCTTCGTCGCCAGCGGCACGAACGCCGGCGTGCGCACGTCCCCGTGCGCCGTGTGCAGGAGGCCCGCGCGCGCCCGCGAGCAGGGGTCCCGGGCGGTGATCGTGAAGGCGGCCACGCCCGCGCCATCCTAAAAGCCCGCGACCATCCCCGTGCGCTCCCTCCCGGGCCCTATGGTGAGCACATGCTCGCCGCCATCGTGGACGTGGGCCACCTCGTCGAAACGTTCGGCTACCCCCTCCTGTTCCTGGCCGTGATGGCCGAGACCGCCGGCGTGCCCATCCCCGGCGAGACCGCCCTCATCACCGCCGCCGTCCTCGCCTCCCAGGGCAAACTGGAGATCGCCGTCGTCATCCCCCTGGCGGCCCTCGCGGCGATCGTGGGCGACAACATCGGCTACCAGATCGGCCGCCGCGGCGGTCGCTGGATCCTCGAACGCCCCGGCCGCTTCGCCAGCCACCGCCGGCAGGTGCTCGTGCTGGGCGAGCCCTTCTTCGAGCGCCACGGCCCCAAGGCGGTGTTCTTCGGGCGCTTCCTGCTGGGCCTGCGCGTGTGGGCCTCCTGGCTGGCCGGCGCCACCCGCATGCGCTACCGCTCCTTCTTTCTCTGGAACGCCCTCGGCGGCATCTGCTGGGCCACCGCCATCGGCCTGGCCGCCTACTTCCTGGGCACCGCCGCCGGCAACGCCATCTCCACCTTCGGCCTCTACGGCCTCGTGGGCGTGCTCGTGGCCGCCCTCACCGCCTACCTCGCCCACAGGCGCCATCGCCGGCGCCTGCGGGAGCAGTTCAAAGGCGTTGCTCCCGCTCGGAGCCCTGCTGACAGCACGGAGCGATCCGTGCCCACAACTCCGCCAGGGCACTGAGCTCCGGCTCGGAGAAGCGCGAGAAGAAGTGCTCCCGCACCACCGCCAGGTGCGTGCCGCGCGCCTGCCCGAGCCGCTCGCGGCCGAGCTCGGTGAGGCAGGCGTAGGAGCCCCGCGCGTCGTGTTCGCAGGAGCACCGCTCCAGCAGCCCCTCCTTCTCGAGCCGGTCCACCAGCCTCGTCAGCCCGCTGCGCGAGAGCTGCGCCCGGTCGGCCAGGTCGCACATCCGCATCCTCCCCACCCCCGCGTCCGCCAGCTGCTGGAGCACCTCGTAGGAGCTCATCGGCAGCCCGTGCGCGCTCTCCAGCTCCGCGTCCACCCGCTTGGCCAGACACGCGTGCGCCCGCAGAAAACCCCGCCACGCCTGCGACTCGGTCTCGCTCAGCGCCTCCCCGGTCTCGCTCAGCGTCTCCCCGGAGGCGATCTTGACTGCTATCGCGGTAGACATGGTTGCGTTCGCTGCATGGCCCTGCCCTGACCCGAACATAGCAGGCCCCGTCCCGTTTTCGGGTGTTTGGAAGGGGGCGTTTTCAACAAGACGGGCTGCTTGGACGATGCCACCAGTTCATGCCACCAGTTCATCGCGTGCCCGGCGCCCACCTCCATTGATATGATGTTTTCATATGTCTCGTCTGCTCTCGGTCTCGATCCCCGACACGCTCGCCGCCGAGGCCGAGGCTCTCGCTCGCACAACCGGCAAGACCAAGAGCGAGATCGTGCGCGACGCGCTGCGCCGTCACATCCAACACGAGCGCTTCGCCGCGCTCCAGCGCTACGGTCGCGACCAGGCGGAGGCTCGCGCCATTGGGCCCGATGAGGTCGAAGAGCTCATCGACGAGCTGCGCTCGGCACGCACGTGACCCCACGTGTCCTCTGCGATACGAACATCCTCGTGTCAGCCTTCATCGCCGCCGGGCCGCCGAGCCGCGTGATCGAGAGCGCGATCGATGCCCGTATCGAGCTCCTGCTTGCCGATCCGGTGCTCCAAGAGCTTGCCCGCGTCCTCACGATCAAGCTCGGGCTGGCGTCAGAGCGGGTCGAGGAGATCGTGACCCTTCTGATCGACCTTGCCGATGAACGCATCTCGGCCCCAGCCGACGATGCTCCCCCGGTCACCGGCGACCCCGACGACGACCTCATCTTGGCCTGTGCCGTCCGGGCCAACGCTCACGTCCTGGTGTCCGGCGATCGTAGGCACCTGCTCCCTGTAGGTGAGTACAAGGGGGTCCGCATCATCACGCCCCAGGCGCTGCTGGCGGAGCTGTCAAACCACTGAGCTCCTGTCAAGCCACCGACCCGCGTTACCCGCGCGTTCGCCCGCCAGGCCCAGCGCATCATCAGGGGCTGCAGCGGCAGCCGCAGGAGCGGGTCGTGCGGGTCGTGCGGCGGCTCGTGCGGGTCGTGCGGGTCATGGAGTTGGTCGTGCGCCCAGCTCGGGTCATTCGATCAGGGACCTCCCGGTCATCTCGCTGGGTTGGGGTATGCCGAGCAGCGCGAGCAGCGTGGGCGCCACGTCCGCGAGCACCCCGCCAGACCTCAACGCCAGCTCGGGTCCGCCGGCGGTCACGATCAGCGGCACGGGGTTCAGCGAGTGGGCCGTGTTGGGGCTGCCGTCGGGCTCGAGCATGTTGTCCGCGTTGCCGTGGTCGGCCGTGATCACGCAGGCGCCCCCCGAGGCGTGCACCGCCGCCACCACCTCGCCCAGGCAGCCGTCCACCGTCTCGACCGCCCGCACCGCCGCGGGGATCACGCCCGTGTGCCCCACCATGTCGGCGTTCGCGAAGTTGATGATGCCGAAGCCGAAGTCCCCCCCTGACCAGGCCTTCACGAACGCGTCCGCGGCCTCGCGCGCGCTCATCTCCGGCGCGTGGTCATAGGTGGGCACGTCCCGCCGCGAGGGCGCCAGCTCGCGCTCTTCGCGCTCCTGGGGCGCCTCCACGCCGCCGTTGAAGAAGTAGGTCACGTGCGCGTACTTCTCGGTCTCCGCCACGTGCAGCTGCCGGACGCCCGCGGCCGCGATCGTGCCCGCCAGGGTGGTGGCGGGCCGCTCGGGAGCGAACGCCACGGGGTAGCGCCAGCCTTCCTCGTACTCGGTGAGCGTGCTGTAACGGGCGATCGCCTCCGCGCCCCCGCGACCGCTCCAGCCGGGCAGCC
>DATJVV010000232.1:0-5589 GCA_035501635.1 Solirubrobacteraceae bacterium
CGGCATCATCTACATCGACGAGATCGACAAGATCGCGCGCACGACCCAGAACGTCTCAATCACGCGCGACGTCTCCGGCGAAGGCGTCCAGCAGGCACTGCTCAAGATCCTGGAGGGCACGCAGGCCTCGGTGCCGCCGCAGGGCGGGCGCAAGCATCCCCACCAGGAGTTCCTCACGATCGACACCACCAACGTCCTGTTCATCTGCGGCGGCGCCTTCGCCAACCTCGATAAGGTGATCGAACGCCGCATCGGCCACAACGGCGTGGGCTTCGGCGCGGCAATCCAGGCCAAGGCCGACAAGGACACCGGCGAGGTCTTCGAGCGCTGCCTGCCCGAGGACCTCATCGAATACGGCCTCATCCCCGAGTTCATCGGCCGCCTGCCCGTGATGAGCGCCGTGCACCAGCTCACCCGCGAGGACCTCGTCTCGATCCTCACCGAGCCCCGCAACGCCCTTGTCAAGCAGTTCCAGCGCTTCTTCGCGTTCGACGGCATCGAGCTGGTGTTCTCCGAGGATTCCCTCACCGCCGTCGCCGAGCGGGGCCTGGAGCGCGAAACCGGAGCCCGCGGCCTGCGCTCGATCATCGAGGAGATCCTCCTGGAGGTCCAGTTCGAGCTGCCCTCCCGCCGGGACGTCAAGAAGTGCGTGGTCACCAAGGAGACCGTCGAGCGCGGTCTCACGCCCACGCTCGTCACCGAAGCCGCCCCCGAGGACTCCGGTGCGGGCGAGCTTCGCGAGGAGTCCGCCTAGCCCCCCAGCTCCCCGGCCGCAGCTGCCCGCCGCCAGCCACCGGCGCCCGTGCCGGGAGCCCGCCAGATAGCATCGCCCGCGTGACCCAGAAGCCCACCGAGGAGCACCCCGCCGAGGATCTCGAGAGCCTCTCCACCAGGGAGCTTCACGACCGTGCCCTCAGGCGCGCCGAGCGTCACCTGGATTTGAAGTTCATGTGGTCCCTGCTTCAGGTGATCCCGGCCGCCGAGGCCGCCAGCGGCGACGTGGGGGAGGGGGAGTACGACGCTGAGTCCATGAAAGGTCTCATCTCCGACGCCGTCCACAGCGGCGACGGCAAGCTCGGGGAGGCCATGCGACCCTTCTTCATCGACTACCTGCGCAAGCACCCCGACGCCTAGGCCGGCGGCTCGGTCCGCGCGATCGCCCCATCATGACGCCCAGCCCCGATCGTTCCCGCCTCGCCGGCTCCGCCTCCGCTCGCACCTCCGCCTCCGCTCGCACCTCCGCCCCGGGTGTCTGGACGCCCGCCCGCGCCGAGGCCCACCTGCGCTCGCTGGAGCTCTTCGGCATGCGCTTCGGCCTGGACCGCATGCGCCGCCTGATGACCGTTTTGGACTCTCCCCAGCGTGCCTACCGGGCCCTGCAGGTGGTGGGCACCAACGGCAAGACCTCCACCACCAGGATGATCGCGGCCATCCTCCAGCGCCACGGCCTGCGCACCGCCTCCTACACCTCACCCCACCTCATCTCCTACGACGAACGCCTCCAGGTCTGCGAGCGCGAGGTGGCCCCCGAGGCCTTCGCCGCCGCTGTCGGTCGCGCCGTGAACGCCGCCGAGCGCGTCAACCGCACCCTCTCCGGCGACGACCACGTGACCCAGTTCGAGCTCCTCACCGCCGCTGCCCTCTCGGAGATGGCCGCCCAGGAGGTGGAGGTGGCCGTGGTGGAGGCCGGCCTCGGCGGACGCTACGACGCCACCAGCGTGATCCACGCGCCCATCACGGTCCTCACCAACGTCGCCCTCGAGCACACCCGCTGGCTCGGCCCCACCGTGCGCGACATCGCCGGTGAGAAGCTCGCGGTGGTCCGTCCCGGCGGCACCCTGGTGCTCGGCGCCGACCTGCACCCCGAGGCACGGGAGGTGGCCCTTGCGGTGGCCGACGAGCGCGATGCCCGGATCGTGTGCGCGGACGCGGCCGTCGAGGGGGAGGACGACGGAGAGCTCGAGCGCGATGGGCCGGTCGTGCGCGATCGGGGAGACGGGGCTGGGGATGGCGGGGCGGACATTCCATTTCGGGGGGCCCGCGCGCGCACACACCCGCGCGCGCGGGGCGCCTTTCAGGAGAGGAACTTCGCCCTGGCTCGCGCCGCCGCCGAGGTCTTCCTGGCCGGCGCCCACACGCCGCTCTCCCAGCCGGCGGTCCGGGCGGCACGGCTCGCGACGGAGGTGGCCGGGCGCCTTCACATCCTCGCCGAGGATCCCCTCACGGTGCTCGACGGCGCCCACAACCCGCACGCGGCGTCCGCCCTCCTGGAGTCCTTGCCGGCCGCCTTCGGCGAGCAACGCATCGGCCTGGTGATGGGGGTGCTCGAAGACAAGGACGCCGCCGCCATGCTCGCCCTGCTGCTGTCACGCTGTGAGCGAGCATGGTTCACCGCGCCCGACAGCCCCCGGGCCCTCTCGCCGGCCGCTCTGCGGTCGCTGGCCCGCCAGCTGGGCTTCGAGGAGGCCGTGTGCGAGCCCTGCCCTGCCCGTGCGCTGGCCCAGGCGCGCCGCTGGGCCCACGAGGCCGCCGACGGTGAGCGCGGGGTGCTGGCCACCGGGTCGGTGTATCTGGTGGGAGAGCTCTTGCACGCCAGCCGCGCATCGGAGAACCTCTGAACGATGAGCGAGGACGGTCCCTCGGTACTGGCGATGGTGGGCGCCGTTGCGCTCATCGTGGCGCTGGTGATCCTCGTGTTCTTCGCCGCCGGCTACGGCTTCGGACGGCTGTTCCTGTGACATCCCGGCCGCTCGCCTCCGCCGAAGGCCCTAAACTGAGCCGGCCTGGGCAGGTCGGCAGGCACTGACCACACCATGCTCCCCTTCGCCTACTTCGGCATCGAAAGCAGCGGCCTGAACCTGGTGATCGACCTGTTCATCGTGTTCGTGGTGGTGCTCTACCTGGCGCTGATCTACTGGACCTACAACGACGCCCGCCGGCGCATCGAGGACCCGATGCTGGTGGGCTGCGCCACCGCCGCCTCCCTGTTCCCGTTCGTGGGCACCATCGTGTACGTGGTGCTGCGCCCGCCCGAGTACCTCGAGGACGCCCGCGAGCGCGAACTGGAGATCCAGGCCGCGGAAGCCCGGCTGCACGAGCTCGACCACTCCCTCTGCCCCCACTGCGACTACCGCATCGAGCGCGACTTCGTGCGCTGCCCGAGCTGCCTGCGAAAGCTCAAGGAGCGCTGCGCCGGCTGCCAGCGCCCGCTGGATCAGACCTGGGCCATCTGCCCATACTGCGAGACCGAGGTCGCCGGCGCGGCTCCCGTGCGCCGGCGTCGGCGTCGACGCGCTGACTCCGAGGAGGCGAGCGGACCCTCGTTGGAGGCGAGCAGGTCCTCGCTGGAAGAGAGCAGGATTTCTCGGGAGGAGCGCAGACCCTCGCTGGAGGAGGCGGCGCCACTGTTCGCGGAGAGCATCTCCGACGGCGCCCCGGGCACGTCCACCTCCGCCGATATGGCCACGTCCACCGAGTTGGCCACGTCCGCGGAGCTCTCCGCCGCCGCGCCCTCCGCCCCCGACCTGGAGGCCAGGGCCCGGCCGGTGGCCGCCCCCGAACCATCCCCGGCGAGCTCCCGTACCAGCGGCCGTGCCCGCCGGCCACGATCGAGCTCCTGATCCTCGCCTCGCGCGGGACCTGAGCCGGTCCAACGTCCATCCACCTCCTGAGCGGAAGGAGTCCGAGAAAACCATGCAGAGAACCCTCATCCTGATCAAGCCCGACGCCTTCGCTCGGGGACTCACCGGCGAGATCGTGGCCCGCTTCGAGCGCAAGGGCCTGCGCATCGTGGCCATCCAGGGCATGACCATGACGGTGGAGCTCGCTCAGAGCCATTACGCCGAGCACGCCGAGCGCCCGTTCTTCGGAGAGCTGGTGGAGTTCATCACCTCCGGTCCCCTCGTGGCGTTGGTGCTGGAGGGCGTGGAGGCCATCAGGGCCGCCCGCCAGCTGATGGGCGCCACCAACCCGCTGGAGGCCGCCACCGGCTCCATCCGCGGGGACTTCGCGCTGGAGACCGGCCAGAACATGGTGCACGGCTCGGACTCCCCCGAGTCCGCCGCCCGCGAGATCGGCCTCTTCTTCCCGGACCTTCCCGTCACCCCCTGACCCCGGGTCCCTGACGCTTCGGGTCCCCGCGGGATGCCCTCTCCGGCGCCGGCTCACCGCGCAACGTCCGTGCCGCGGCTGGTGCTCGCCTCCGAATCCCCCCAGCGCGCCGCCATCCTCGAACGCCTGGGCGTGAGCTTCCTGGCGCGCCCCGCCCACGTGCCCGAGCTCGGTGAGGGCGAGCCCGAGTGGGTGGCCAGCGAGAACGCCCTGCGCAAGGCCCGCGCCGGTCGCCGGCGGGGAGAGCTGGTGCTGGGCTGCGACACGCTCGTGGTCCTTCACGGCGTCATCTACGGCAAGCCCGCCCACCAGGCCCACGCACGGGACACCCTGCAAGCCCTCTCCGGCCATACCCACGAGGTGCTCAGCGGCCTGGCTCTGCTCGGGCCGGAGGAGGGCCGGGAGAGGCTCGCGCTGGCGCGCACGGCGGTGGCCTTCCGCGAGCTCTCCCCGGAGCTCCTCTCCTGGTATCTCGCCACCGGCGAGTGGCGCGGGCGGGCGGGCGGATATGCCATCCAGGGCGCCGGCGCCGCGCTGGTGAGAGGCATCGAGGGGGACTACGAGAACGTCGTGGGCCTGCCGGTGGCCGCCCTGCTGGACATGGCCCCCGAACTGCTCTCCCGGCCTGAGCTGCTCTCCCGGCCTGAGCTGCTCTCAGCGGGAGATGAGCGGGTGAAGGAGCGAGATGATGGAGGAGATGATCGGGTGAAGGAGTTGTGAAGGGCGTTCGGGAGAAGTTGTTTTTCCAGGGAGCGTATAACGATGGTATCCACAGACTGTAAGGGTGTGCGAGTGGTGCGCAAATGGTCGATACCTTCGTTATACGCAACTCATTTTGGAAAGTCTTTTTTCGCCGCCTTTAGGTTCTCACCGGTCCCCACCACCGCCAAGCTCGCCAAAGCTGTGCAAAACGCCTCCCAGGCGTGGAGTCCCGAGAGGGCCTTTCGCTAGACTGCCCCGCGGGCTCGCGCTGGCCGCCGGACATGCTCTCGAACATCGACGAGCGAGCCGAAATCCGCGCTCCTATGCGATTTCCGCGCCGCGCGCGCACGGACGCACCCCCACCTGATCGATGAGCATCTTCACCTACCTGACAGGCTTCGGCGGTCGCGACATGGCGGTGGACCTCGGCACCGCCAACACCCTCGTGTACGTGCGCGGGCGGGGCATCGTGCTCTCCGAGCCCAGCGTTGTGGCCATCGACTCGCGCACCGGCGAGGTGCACGCGGTGGGCATCGAGGCCAAGCGCATGCTCGGTCGCACCCCCGGAACCATCCAGGCCATCCGGCCGCTGAAGGACGGGGTGATCGCGGACTTCGACGTCACCGAGGAGATGCTCCGGCACTTCATCCAGAAGGTCCACCAGAACCGCTGGGCCCACCCGCGGGTGGTGGTGTGCGTGCCCTCCGGCGTCACCGGCGTGGAGAAGCGGGCGGTGGAGGAGGCCTGCCTGTCCGCGGGCGCCCGCACCGCCTACCT
>DATJVV010000233.1:0-3961 GCA_035501635.1 Solirubrobacteraceae bacterium
GCGATTTGCACACGGCGCTGATCGTCGGTGAGCAGTCCATGTGCAGCGGTCCGACGAGAATCGCGCACAGCCCCGCGAGCACGAACATCGCAGGCATCGCCAGCGGCCACGGCCGTGTACGCAGCGACGGCACCAGCCCGAGCGCGAGCGCGACGAAGCCCAGCCCCCAGACAGCCATGAAGGTCACGAAGATCCAGGGGTGCGCTGCGCCGTGGCGGCCGAGCTCGCTTATGTACTGGCTAACCGCCGAGTAGTGCGGTTCGAGGGCGCCGCCGAGCAGCCATCCGCCGAGGAACACCACCTGGGCGAGGATCGCGACCCATGCCAGCAGCAAAGTGCGGGGGCGTGCCTCATCGGGCAGCAGCGGCCATCCAGCCGGCCTGAGCCAAAGTGCGATGTCGCGGAGCACGGTCCTCGGATGCTAGCCCGGACCGGCGATCAAAGATTCGGAACAGGCTCAGAACACCGGCGTCTCGGAGTAGTCCCCGAAGACCTGCTGCAACGACTCCACGATCTCGCCCTCGGAGGCGTGCGCGCGGGCGCAGTCGAGCAGCGGCTCCATCAGGTTGTGGTCCTCGTGCGCGGCGTGCTCGCGCAGTGCCGCGAGCGCGCGCTCCACGGCGGCGCCGTCGCGCGCGGCGCGAGCGCTGTTCAGGCGGTCGATCTGCTTGCGCTCGAGCGCCGGGTCCACGCGCAGCGTGGGGATCGGCTCCTCGTCGGCGGCCACGAAGTCGTTGACACCGACGACGATCCGCTCACCCGAGTCGATGTCCTGCTGCAGCGCGAAGGCCGCGTCGGCGATCTCGCGCTGGGGGTAGTTGAGCTTGACCGCGGCCACCATCCCACCTAGCTCGTCGATCTTCTTAAAATATTCGTACGCACTTGCTTCCATGCGATCCGTGAGCGCCTCCACGAAGTAGGAGCCCCCGAGCGGGTCGACCGTGTTCGTGATGCCGGTCTCGTGCGCGAGCATCTGCTGTGTGCGCAGGGCGACGGTGACCGCCTGCTCGGTCGGCAGCGCGAGCGCCTCGTCGTAGGAGTTCGTGTGCAGCGACTGCGTGCCGCCGAGGATCGCCGCTAGCGCCTCGACGGTCGTGCGCACGATGTTGTTCAGCGGCTGCTGCGCGGTCAGCGACACGCCCGCGGTCTGCGAGTGAAAGCGCATCTGCCACGAGCGGGGGTCTTGCGCGCCGAAGGTCTCGCGCATCTCTCTCGCCCAGATTCTCCGCGCCGCGCGGTACTTGGCGATCTCCTCGAAGAAGTCGAGCTGCGCGTTGAAGAAGAACGACAGCCGCGGCGCGAACTCGTCGACGTGCAGGCCGCGCTCGACCGCCTGCTCGACGTAGGTGAGGCCGTCCTTGAGCGTGAACGCGAGCTCCTGCTGGGCGGTGGCGCCGGCCTCGCGGATGTGGTAGCCGGAGATCGAGATGGGATGCCAGCGGGGCATGTGGCGGGTGCACCACTCGATCATGTCCCCCACCAGGCGCATGGCGGGGTCGATCGGGAAGCACCACTCCTTCTGGGCGATGTACTCCTTGAGGATGTCCGCCTGGATGGTGCCCGCGAGGCGCTCGGCGGGCACCGGGCCGCTGGGGGCCTCGGCCCCCTCCTCGGCGGCCGCCACGTAGAAGGCGAGCATGATCGCGGCGGGCGCGTTGACGGTCATCGACACCGACACCTCGCCGAGGTCGATGCCCGCGAACAGGGTGCGCATGTCCGCGAGCGTGTCCACCGCCACGCCCTCCCGGCCCACCTCGCCCAGGGAGCGGGAGTCGTCGGAGTCGTGGCCCATCAGGCTGGGCATGTCGAACGCCGTGGAGAGGCCCGTCTGGCCGTGGTCGAGCAGGTAGCGGAAGCGCTCGTTGGTCTCCTCGCTGGTGCCGAAGCCCGCGAACTGGCGCATCGTCCACAGGCGCCCGCGGTACATCGACTCGTACACCCCCCGGGTGAAGGGGTAGTGGCCGGGGCGCCCGATGGGATCCTCGGCGCCGCCGATGCCGGCGGGCAGGTCGCGCTCGGTGTAGAGCTCTCGGACCGGCTCGCCGGATAGGGTGCGCCCGCCGGCCTTGCCGTCCGTCCGGCGGCGGGAGGTCGCGTCGATGGCCATGACTTCTGGAGATGCTACCGGCACCACGCGCCGCCGCTGGGCGCTCACGCTCGTGCTGGTCCTCACGCTGGCGCTCGCCGGCTGCGGCTCCACGGCGCCCGGGTCGGACAGCCCGCGGCGGGCCACGCTGGTGCTGGACTACGTGCCCAACGCGATCCACGCGGGCATCTACCGGGCGCTCGCCGCGGGCTACTACCGCCGGGAGGGGATCGACCTGCGGGTGATCGAACCGAGCGCCACCACCGAAACGCTGAAGCTGATCGACGCGGGCAGCGCCCAGTTCGGGCTGGCGGACGGCAGCGACGTGATGGGGCTGATCGCCGCCGGCGGCGACGCGAAGGCGGTGATGGCGATCGTGCAGCGCCCGCTGGGCGGCCTCATCGGCCTGGCCTCCGAGAGGCTGCGAAGCCCCGCGGACCTGCAGGGCAGGACGGTGGGCATCACCGGGGTGCCCTCCGACCGGGCGGTGCTGGACACGGAGGTGGCGAGCGCGGGCGGCAGGCCCGGGCGTGTGCGCGTGGCCACGGTGGGCTTCAACGGCGCCCGGGCGCTGGTGGCGGGACGGGTGGCGGCGTTCACCGGCTTCATCCCCGACGACGGCGTGGGCCTCGCGGTGAGCGGCCATCCGATCGCGGCCTTCGCCCTGGACCGCTACGGGGGGCCCTCCTATCCGGGGCTCGTGGCTTTCACCACCCAGCGCGAGATCGCCCGGGACCCGGCGCTGGTGCGGGGCTTCGTGGCGGCCACCGTGCACGGCTACGAGGACACGCTCGCCGATCCGCGACGCAGCCTCAGGGAGCTGCTGCACGCCAACCCGGCGCTTCAGGCCAAGCTCACGGGCGCGTCGCTGGCGGCCTACCTGCCGCTGTTCGCCGGTGGGCGCGGGGGCGGGGGAACGCTGTTCGGGACTTTGCAAACGGGCAACGTGGAGGCGATGTCGCGCTGGATGCTCGCCAGCGGCCTGATCCGGCGGCCGGTGAGCGCGGCGCGCTACGGCACCGACGCGTTCCTGCCGTAGGGCACTCGCGCTAGGCTCCCGGGCGCCGGGCTAACGACAAGAGAAAGCGGAAAGGAAACTCGCCCCATGAACAAGTCTCAGCTGGTCGACGCCGTCGCCGCGGACAGCGGCCTCTCGAAAGCCGACGCGGGCCGGGCGATCGAGTCCTTCGTGGACACGGTGGGCAAGACGCTGAAGAAAGGCGACGATGTGAACATCACCGGGTTCGGCAAGTTCTCAGTGGTGAAGCGGGCGGCCCGTCAGGGCGTGAACCCGCGCACGGGCGAGCGCGTGAAAATCAAAGCCTCCAAGGCCCCCAAGTTCAGCGCGGGCGCGTCCTTGAAGCAGGTAGTGAGCCCCAAGAAATAGGCGCACGGCATGGCGCTCGTGAGTGAGCTCGAGCTGCCCCGGCTCGACTACACCGACCCCGGCCTGCGGGGCGAGCGCTTTCACGAGGCGATGGGCCGGCTGCGGGCCAGGGGGTGGCTCGCGGCGGGGCCGTTCGGATACGTGGTGCTCGACCGGGAGTCGGGCGAGTTCTTCCTGCGCACCCGCGAGGCGATCTTCCCGGGGATGACCATCGCGGAGATCTTCGGCGTGCGGGAGGGGCCGCTGTACGAGCAGATGAGGCGCAACATCCTGCACGTCAACGGCCCCGACCACACGCGCCTGCGCAGCCTCGTGAACCCGGCGCTGAGCCCGCGGGCGGTGGAGCGCTACCGGCCGGCGGTGAGGTGCTTCATGGAGGATCTGCTCGAGCGAGCCCGCGGGGAGAGCCAGGACGGCGGGGCCGGCGGGGCGCGATCGGGGGAGGTGGTGCGGTGCGAGTTCGTGGAGGCCTTCGCCAAGCCCTACCC
>DATJVV010000234.1:0-2248 GCA_035501635.1 Solirubrobacteraceae bacterium
AGCCGCGCCCGCGACCGGGCGCGAGCAGCGCCCGCGGCGAGTCCGCGCCGGCCGGGCCGCGCACCTCGACGGCCACCTCGCGCGCCAGCTCGAGCATGTCGTGGTGCAGCAGGAAGAAGCCCGCCAGGCCCAGCCGCTCGATCACCCGCAGCTCCTGCTCCAGGCGCGCCTTCGCCTCGGCGCGCACGCCGGCGCCCGGGCATCCTCCGCGGCGGCCCCCGTCGGACCCGTAGCGCTCCCGCAGGCGCGCCTCACAGAGCTCCGCCAACCGCACACCGGCGTCTCCGTCCTCCGCGCCCGGATAGCTGTAGGCGAGCTCCCGAGTGAGGTCGAAGCTCGCCATCTCCGCCACCGCCAGGCTCTCCCGAACCGCCTCGGGGTGATCGGCGAAGCGGTGCGCCATCGCCTCCGGCGAGGCCAGCACGTGGCTGAAGTTGCCCCGCCGCAGGGGCTCGGAGGCATCGAGCGTGCTGTGGTGGCGCAGCGCCACGAACGCGTCCTGCAGCTCCGCCCGGCAGCGCGCGTGCGCGTGCACGTCCCCGGTGGCCACACACGCCACCTGAAGCCGCCGGGCGAGCGCCGCCAGCATGCGGTTGCGCGCCCGGTCGTGGCGCAGATACGGCCGTTGCAGCTCCACCCGCAAACGCTCACGACCAAACGCCTCCAGCAGACGCCGCCCGATCGGCTCGTCCCTCACCCCCTCCCCCAACGCCGAATGGCTCGCGCAGCCGGTGAGGCAGATCAGCCCCCGCGCGTGCTCCAGCACCCTCTCAAGCTCCACCGCCGGCTCCCCCCGCTCGCGCCCCGAGCCCTCCCGGGTTCCCGCATGAGCATGGGTGAGGATGCGGCAGAGGTTCCCCCAGCCGGCTCCCTCACACACCAGCAGGGTGATGTGCCGTCCGCCCACCAGGTCCACCTCCGCGCCGTGGATCGCCCTCAGCCCGATGTCCCGCGCCGCCTGCGCCAGCTCCATGGAGCCCGACACGCAGTTGTGGTCGGTGAGCGCCAGCGCCCCGTAGCCGAGCTCCGCCGCCCGCCGCGCCAGCTCCTGGGGCAGGGACGCCCCGTCCAGGAAGGAGTACGCCGAATGGCAGTGCAGCTCCGCGTATGGGGCCCTGCCGGCGCTCATCCCCGTCCCCCGGGCCGCCTCAGGCGCCCTGGGTGAACCAGCCGCCGGCGTGCAGGTCCCGGAACACCACCACGTTGCGACCCCTCACCCCCACCAGCTCCCAGTAGCGCCGGCGCAGCGGCCGCTCGCTCCACCAGCGATCCTCGATCAGCCAGGACTCCCGCAGGAGCTCCACCGCTTCCCCGTTCACCCGCTCGGGAGCCCCGTCTCGCAACCTCACCCGGGCGGGCAGGGGCAGGTGCAGGGCGCGCGCGGAGCCCACCCTCCTCACTCCGCCACCGGCGCCAGCACCACCCGCCGCTCGGGCACCCGCGAGCGGGGATCCACGGGCACCGCCCGCAGCACCGCGTCCCGCCCCGCCAGCGCCCGCATCTGGGCGATCGCCCCCCGCAGGCGCTCCTGGCGCGCCGCCCGGCCCTCCGCGCCGGCGCGCTCGCCCTCCTCGGTCAGCGTCCCCTGCTGGCAGGCCGGCGGCCCGAAGCTCTCCACCGCCAGCCTCAACTCCTCCGCCGGCGCCGGCAGGGCGAGCAGGCGCACCGACAGGGCCAGCCAGATGCGCTCGGGGTCCGCGAGCGCCTGGCGGAACACCACCCGCTCCCGCCACCCCCCGCCCGAGACCAGGCGCGCGGAGAGCACCACCGCCCGCAGCGTCCTGCCCCGGCGCTCCCCCCGCGCGAGCAGCCGTTTGACCAGCACCCCCAGCACCCGCTTGAGCGCCTCTCCGGAGCTGGCGTCCCCGACGGACATCCCCTCCTCGATGCCCTCGCTCGCCCGGCGCGGGCACAGCGGCAGGTCCTCCCCGACGGCCAGCCCGTGCGCGAGCGCGCCCGCCGCCCCGAAGCGATCGGCCAGCGCCGGCCGGCCGAGCGCCGCCAGCTCGCCCAGCGTGCCCACCCCCAGCCGGCGCAGGGGCTCCACGAGCGCCGCCGTGCGCTCCCGGAAGCCGAGCAGGCCCACCGGCTGACCGGCCAGCCAGCGTCCCGCCTCCCGGCCCTCCAGCGCGAACGGCCGGCTGGAGCGCGCCGCCAGCGCCGCCGCCAGCGCACAGAAGCGGGTGGGCCCCATGCCAATCCGCGCGGATCGCCCACCCAGGGCTCCCCGCACCGCTCTCTGGGCCGC
>DATJVV010000235.1:0-2872 GCA_035501635.1 Solirubrobacteraceae bacterium
TCTCCGCTCTGCCGATTGGCCCGAACACTAGACAGATCGACCCGCGGGGTGCACCCGGGTGCACGGCGGGAATGGCTGGCCGCCCGCGGAGCCGCCGATCGACCATCCGCTACGATCGCCCACGTGAGCCTCGTCTACAGCGAAGACCACGGCCCCGTCCGCCACGTGGTTCTCAACCGCCCCGAGAAGCGCAACGCCATGAACCAGGCCCTCCTCCGCGACCTGCGCGAGCAGCTCGCCGCCGCGGCCGCCGACAGCTCCGTGCATTGCGTTCTCCTGCGCGGCGAGGGACCCGTCTTCTCCGCCGGCGTCGACCTCGCCGAGCTCGCCTCCCTCGCCGGCGACGCCCACGTCCTGCGCCCCTTCCGCGGCGTCTACCTGGACTGCGCCAACATCTGCGAAGAGATGCCCAAGCCCGTCGTCTGCCAGATCCACCACACCTGCGTCGGCGGCGCCCTGGAGGTCGCCCTCGGCTGCGACCTCCGCGTGGCCTCCAGCGACTCAAAGCTCGGCCTCCCCGAGGTCAAATACGGCATCATCCCCGACGTCGGCGGCTCCTCCCGCCTGCCCGCCGTCGTCGGCCTCGGCCGCGCCAAGGAGCTCATCATGACCGCCAAGCTCATCGACGCCCACGAGGCCCACTCCATCGGCCTGCTCAACCGCGTCCACCCCCCCGCGGAGCTCGCCCAGGGCACCCAAACCCTCATCGAGGAGCTCCTCGCCAACTCACCCGTCGCCGTCGGCCGCGCCAAGCGCGTGATGGACGCCTCCGCCCGCCCCGCCCTCGCCCACACCCTCGAGCTCGAGGTCTCCATCCAGGAGTACTGCGTCGCCGCCATCCGCGAGTCCGCTCGCCAGAGTCCCGGAGCCGTCGAGACGGCCGCCTCCGCATAGACCTCCCTGCGTTTCGCTAAGGCGCGTCACCCAGCGCCCGATCCATGAGACACAACCGAAGCGCAAAGGCGACTGGCGAGAATATGAGCGGGAGTTTCATGGGCTGATGGAGAGCCGGCGGATACACGAGGTGCTCAGCTGGGAGGTGTTGTTCAGTCGCACGTCGAGCAACCGCTCGATACGCACGTCCGCTAGCCGTGTGAAGAAACGCTCAGCGGTCGTCTGGGTGAAACCGATCGTGTAGATCTCCACGGCAGCTCATCATGCCCGAACAGCATCTCCTGTGCATGATCGTCGCGCAGCTCGACCGTCCGCTCGCTGGTCACTCCCCCGTCCGGCAGGATGTGCCGCAACTCCGCCCCCCGCTCGCACAGGACCTTGCCCACGAGCAGCCTGCGATGACACCCCTGTGGCTGTCCACAGGCGCACAGCAACGCAACGCGACCCTCCGATGCCCAGCGCAGAACCTCCTCGACGGCCTCGCCGAAGATGGGCTCCGCCGCCATCCTGTCGTACAGCGCCCGACCCTCGCCATCGAGCTGGTCCTCATGCCGGGGACGCCCGCCCAGCGCCGTGCCCATGAACTCGTAGCGAATGCCGCATCCCTCCACCGCGTCCCGCAGCTCGTCCCGGTTGAACTGCGATGCGTAGCGTGAGTACGGATGGGACCGCACGTCCACGAGATGGACGACCTCGTGGCGTCGCACCAACGCCAGGAACGCCCCGATGTCGTGGTTGGAATGCCCCACTGTCCACACCACACCCGCGATCGCCATCGAGCTCATGCTAGAGCGCCCGGCCGACGCCAATCCACCGCCCCCGCCACCAGCGTGTGGCTGCTCAACCTGCGCCCCAGGATCTCCTGCGCCCGTCTCGCGCACCCCAGCAGCCGCTCCAGGTCGATCCCCGTCTCGATCCCCATCTCGTGCAACATCGACACGAGATCCTCGCTCGCCACGTTCCCGGTGGCCCCCGCCGGCACCGGGCAGCCGCCCAGTTCGCCGAAGCTCGACTCGAAGCTCTCCACCCCTGCCCGCAGCGCCGCCAGCACGTTCGCCAGCGCCTGCCCTCTCGTGTTGTGGAAGTGCGCCGTCAGCTCCACCTCCCCCAGCCCCTCTCGCCACAGCTCGAACACCTCCTCCACCTGCCTCGGGTTCGCCATCCCCGTCGTGTCCCCGAAGCCGATCTCCTGCGCCCCCGCGTCCCGCAGCCGCCTCGCGATCTCCAGCACCCGCTCGGGCGCCACATGGCCCTCGTAGGGGCAGCCGAACGAGGTCGATATCACCCCCTCGCACCGCAATCCCGCCGCCCGCCCCCGCTCCAGCACCCGTTCGCAACCCGCAAGCGACTCCTCCACCGAGCGGTTCACGTTCCCGCGGTTGTGCCTCTCCGAGGCCGACAGGAACACGTTGATCTCATCGAACCCCCTCCCGCCCCCGCTCCCCGCCGAGCCGTCCCCCGCGAGCCGCTCCCGCACCGCCAGCGCCCGCTCCAGGCCCCGTTCGTTGGGTATCAGCACGCTCACACACACCTCCTTGGGCACGTCAATCGCCGCCAGCACCTCCTCCGCGTCCGCCAGCTGCGGGATCACGTCCGCCCGCACGAAGCTCGTCACCTCCAGCCGCCTCACCCCCGTGCGCGCCAGGCAGTCGATCAACTCCACCTTCTCCGCCGTCCCAATCGTCTCCGGCTCGTTCTGAAAGCCGTCCCGCGGCCCCACCTCCCTGATCCTCACCGCGCGCGCCACACCCATGCCCGGAGCTTAGGGCAGGCCCACCGGGATCGGCCCTGGGATAGGCCCTTATACTCGCCGCCGTGCCGCCCTCCCCCGCCGATCCCGTCGCCATCGTCGGCGCCTCCGGCTCCCTCGGCTTCGGCCTCGCCATCCGTCTCGCCCGCACCGGCGTCCCCATCGCCATCGGCTCACGCGACGCCCACCGCGCCCGCGAGACCGCCGACCGCGCCGCCGCCCAGGTGC